>NZ_JBIUCP010000069.1:0-12567 GCF_044538765.1 Acinetobacter sp. ABJ-A23_2 | reverse complement strand
CTATTTAATACTTAGTTTCAATGTCTTGAGTAAAATATAGACATGAGTTGGTAAACAGATCAGCTTTGTTGTCATAGCCTGATGAAGAAAAATTACCCATCTATACATTGTAAAAAGCTAACTATTCAGGGATGCATATAAAAAATGGTTGTACAACAAATGAGGTTGGGAATGAAGAAAAAACACTCTAAATTTTGGTCAATCTTATTAAATTAAACATTACATTTTTATAAATTAGATCATAATTCAACATATGCCATTAAATACATACAGTTCTGTCTGCTTTTTTGTTTAAATTTCATCCATTGCGACTAGTCTAACCGCCCTTCTATAAATTAAAATAACAAACCTAACACTTCCACAAATTGCAATAAACCCTTATGAATGCACAAGTAAAATTAAAAAAACCATCAAAACGAGAAATCATTCTAAGCACTGCAACTCAGCTCTTTATTCAGGAAAGTTATATTGCTGTCGGTATAGACCGTATTATTGCTGAATCGGATATTGCCAAAGCGACTTTTTATAAACATTTTCCATCTAAAGAAGAACTGGTGGTGGCTTGCTTAAAGCAGTTAAAACTCGATATTCAGATTGCTGTAGAAGAGCATATCTCGAAACAATCAGTTCCTTTAGAAAAATTAGAACAACTGTATATGTGGTATATCAATTGGGTAAATCAAAATGGTGCCAGAGGGTGTCCATTTCATAAAGCACGTATGGATGTAGGAAGCTTATACCCATCTATTCAAGTTGTGCTAGATGAGTATCGAAATTGGTTATTTGACACCACTACTTCTATTGTTAAGGAATTAGAAATAAAGGACCCTATAACGCTAACTCACCTATTTCTCTCTCTTCTAGATGGCTTAATTAACGGTTCGGTTTGCGAAGACAATCCGATTGAACCAGAGAAAACATGGAACTATATCAATACATTAATTGAGCTAGAGACCATCTAAATCAGACACTATATTCTCTAATCTATTGAATTTATGTCATAGTTTAATCTTAGAGATATAAAATTTAAGCTATTTAGCTCTTTGATATGAAAATCAACTTTGATGTTAAATTCGTTTCTGGTTTAGTTGGATCCTTAAATGTTCAAGTGATACCTTTGGATCTAAATAGAAATAAAGATTGTATAGACTCTATAGTTATTGATGAAATTGCTTTTTCACTCGTTGAAAATGTATTTAACCGAGATAAAGAAAAGTTTTTCCATTGGGGAGTTACTTTTATTAGCTCTGAAAAAATTGGAGAAATTATAAAAGATTTATATATGCTTCATTCATTTATAAATCAGTTAGATAAACACGATACGACATTAAAACTCATTTTCGAAGAAGAAACAAAATGGTTTGCAAACCACTTCAATTTTTTCAAACCACAAGCACTTAACATGATCATAGAAATTACAAAATTTCTTGAGAAAGCCGAAAACGAATATGACGGCATTACCGTATTAGGCGTTTAGCAACCCAAGCTCAATAACTCGGGTTGCTCTGAGTTTTTTTAGGCAACTCTCACCAAAAAGTAATCTAACAATTTAGTTTGCTCTTCAATTCTGTCTGAAGTTAAAAGGCCTAAAATTGCCCCATCTATCATAAATACCAAAATCTCTGCTTCTGCATAAGAAACCATTTTTTTAGTTTCGACCATAAGGCAGAACACTTCATTTTTTAGCCAACGCCTATAGCGTACAGCACTTTGGTAAGCGTAAGGATAAAGCGATTTAGTTTCAAAAATCGCTTTAAACAGTAGGTAATAAGCGCTATTTAAGTCGGCATGTAAAAGATAAATTTGTCTAAGTTTATCAGTCATAGTGGAATATTGTGTTGTTTCTAGTACCTCTCTTACTTTTTCCATGAGCGTGTCTTTTTGAAGTAAAAGGCATATTTCAATGAGTCCTGCTTTTGAGCGAAAGTAGTTGTACAGCGTGGCTTTCGGAACGTTGGACTCTTTGGCAATCAGGTCTACACCTGCGGTATGAAAGCCATAGATTGTAAATAGACGTATAGCCGTTCGAATAATGTGTAATTTCTTGGAAGACGTTTCTAAATAATGTGGCATAGTTTTACCGATTAAAATAATTTTTTGTTGTATATAAAAGAGATAGAAATGCCGTCACTCTTAAATTGAGTGCTAAATACAGGCATGCAAAAGCCGCACGGTAATGGTGTGCTCGCCTATCTCGGGTTTATTGTTGCTATGATTTTTAGTCGTAACGATTCTTAAAGTGTAGAAAACCTAGAGTCGATTAAACCGTTTTATAGACTTTTTAAGCGGTATGGGCAGAGAGAATTTGGCGAAGGCCAATAAATAAGAAATAGTACGCATGTGCGGACTCCTTTTGATTTAAAAGAGTCTTACCAATTACTGTCAAATAATGGTGGCAAGACTAGAAGGGTTGACAGACTGGTACAAAAGGAAACCAGCGCACGCAAGCGTGCCCCTCCTAGCCTCACCATAAAGGCGTGACTTAGGAGTACGCACAAAACGATAAAAACGTTGTTGTGCGCCTTTTGTACCAGCTCTGTCAAAAGCTGACTGGCAATGTGGCCAGCAGGCAAAGGATAGTGCTCAACCCTATTACAGTCAAGCATACAAAATGACATTTGTTTTAAAATAGAGCATTAAAAAGTAAGGATAAATAATTAAAATTTATTGTTAAATTGGGGTTTATAAACTAGAAATAGCATCATCAATAAATAAAGATGGAAAACCGTGCCCAATCATATCATTCCACTCATATTGACCTATCGTAAGTTCTAATATTCTTGAAAAAAGCTTATCTATTAAATGATTTTTCTTTTTAGTAATTTTTAGTTGATCGTCTTTTAGTGTCAAAAAGAAACAGTCACTATTACTACAATATAAACCTTGTTCAATAAATTCTTCTAATTCTAAAAATGAAACTACTGATAAAAAAAGTTTAATTTCTGCATTTTGCCAATCTACATCCCTACGAGAAAAAACAGATAAATGCGTGTGATCTTTATTACTCATCTTGGCAATATTTATAGATTTTATAACGTACTCATTGTTTACAACAGAAAGTCTATGATCAACATCAAAATAATTTAATAAATAACGTCTAACACATGATTCAAATTGAGTTTGGCTAAAACCTAACTCTTTAAAGGGACGCGAATTTTCAAAAAAATATTGTAAAGCGACGAGTGGTAAATCAAAATTTTTTTCTTCAGTAGAAGTCTGCTGATATTCCCATAAAAATAATCTCCCTTCAAAAATGGGACACAAAAATTCTATCAATGAATTATAAGAGTGATCTGAATCAAAATTCTCTGCTGATATTTTTTTAGTTTTACTAAACAACTTCCCTTTTATATCTTGTGATTTAAGCAAATCCATATGACCATAATACTTTACTACTAATAGAAAATGTTTCCAAAATTCTGGATGATGCTCTAAAAGAACATGCGCTACTTGTAAAAGTTTTGAAAACTTATAGCCTATTGGTTTGCCATATTTTGCACTTAAAATTGCTTTTATTAAGACAATATACCCATCTCCAAATGAACCCGTTTTGATTTCATAAAGCTCAAATTTCTCTTCGAATGAACTATGCCATTGCCAAAACCAACCATAATCGGTATCGCCATTTTCCCACCCATATTCAAATAAATCTCTTAGTTTATTAAAATTATCTGGAATTTCAGAATAATTAATAGGTAAAAGCTGTTCCATTATCTTTATTAACTCCAGATTAAAGAGATTTATTAAAACATTATATATAAATTTGATATGTTTCACATTATTTCTTACAATTGCCAACTTCTTAAAATAATCCTTTATAAAAAGTTTGAGATAAATCTATGGCTGAAATGATCCCTGAAAGTATTTTAAAGATTCATAAAGCAACATCTGGCGAGAAGAAAATATTTAAAATTTTACGAGAAGCTCTTCATCCCGATGATGAACATTATGTTTGGTATGACACTCCTGTTCTAGGACGGTATAGTGATTTTGTAATTTTCAGCCAAGACTTTGGGATAATAGTTTTAGAAGTAAAAGATTGGTCTAAAAATAGGTTTAAAAGTTTTAACCCACGTAAATTTCGCGGTAACTTCTATAATGAAAATGAAGAAGTAGAAGTTACAAATCCTTTGCAACAAGCAAGAAATTACGTCAACAAAATTAGGGACCTTGTAGGCAAAAATACCTCTTTGATCCAAGTTGATGGTGAATATGCAGGAAATATCCGTTTTCCTATCGGCAAATGTATTGCATTTACAAATATGAGTCGTAAAGAAGCAACTGATTTAGGATTAATTAATGATTCAATAATACCAAATGAGCAAGCTTTGTTTTCTGATGACCTTAATTTTGATTTAGACAATCGAGATGAATGTAAGAATTTTATAAAAAAAATTAAAGCGTCATTAAAATTCGATCGTATTAACTTTCCTTTTGAACCTCTGAATTTTAAAGAGTTACAACATCTAAGATATACTTTATTTCCTGAAATTCGTATTGGTGATCAAACTGAATTTTTAAATATAAATACAGTTAAAGCTTTAAGTGTTGAGCAAGAAAAAGTAGCAAAAAATATTGGTGAAGGACATCGAATTCTAAAAGGTGTAGCAGGAAGTGGGAAAAGTGTTGTTCTCTCATGTCGTGCTAAGTATTTACAGCAGACAAATCCTGAATGGAAAATTCTTGTTATATGTTTTAACCTTAATTTGTTAAATCAACTTAAACTGAATATCTTAAATGAAAATTCACCATCAAATATCACTATTACTCATTTTCATGGACTAGTTAAGAAAATTACTCAAGCAAATTTAAAAAAATATCCAGATGAAGATCAAAGTCAATATAATGAGCGAATAGGTCGTTTATTAATCGACTATATAAATGAGAATTCTACTGAAAAATATCAAGCGATTTTAATTGATGAAGGTCAGGATCTTTCAGATGATTGGGTACGAGGAATAACCAATCTAATTGATCCTGAAACAAATAGTATCTTATTTTGCTATGACCCAGCACAAAATGTCTTTGGCCGAAAGCGTCCTAATTGGAAATCTGTTGGACTAACTGTACAAGGTAAAAAGCCAACCGAACTTAAAGAATGCTATCGCAATACAAAGGAGATCCTTAGATTAGCTAGTTTATTTTCTGATGGCTCAAATGAGATACTAACTGATGAAGATGATTTATCATCACGCCTAACACCTAATATAGAATATTGTCATTCTGGCTCAGAACCTGTTCTTAAACAGTTAAAAAATATTGAAGAATTAACTTTATATTTAATTAAAGCAATTCAAAAAGCAATTTCATCAGATAAATACACCTTTAAAGATATGGGTATCATTATTACACCAGGTAATCGTGAGTTGCTTGAACTAATCAGAAAAAATTTATTAGAGACTTTTGGTCCAGATGCTGTCACTTTTTTACTTAAACGGGAAGAAAAACTGAACTTTAATCCCTTATTAAATAGTATTAAAGTTATGTATATTGAAGGATGTAAGGGTTTAGAATTTCCTATAGCTTTTTTTATTGGTCTAGACAATATGCCTAGAGAAGATAGAGATCCTGAAGCCGAAAAATGTCTTGCATATGTGGGGATAACTAGAGCACAGCAACATTTAATTATCCCCTTTTTGAATGATCAAGGTTATATATCGCATATCAATAATTATTTTAATTAATTATTAAGAGCATGGGGTGGTGATCAGAACACTTTTGATCACCTCACTTGAGTACACAAAAATGACTCATTTTGTTAAAACAAAAAAGCCAATTCTTTCGAATTAGCTTAATTACAACAGACCAGCTTTACTTGAAAATTGCTTCTTGGTTTTATTGTTCGCAACAATCTTCATCTTTTCTTGTTATAGGCCTAACTTAACTTTTCATTATGACATTTCGGTTAAAAAAACAGCTTATACTTATATAAAAACAAACTTGATACACAAAATAGTAGTTTTAGCGAAATAGGTCACAATTTAAGCAACTTGTATATTTTAAATACATATTCCACTAAACATTTAAGTCTATTATGCTTGAGTTATCTAAGTGTTAAGTATGTATGATGGAACAGCAAACTTTATTACAAGAACTGAACTCTCTCATTGAATACTATTCAAAAAGAACCGATTGCCCACCTACTCGAATACGCATCGGCTATAAAGCGTATGCAAAGCTCATGCAGTGCCCGCCTTTTGCGGATGAAGTAATAAACTCGGCGTTAGATCCAAATAAACGAAAATATAAAAAGATAAAGATTAAAATTACCAAAGATGATGACCAATTAGAGCTTGAGTAAGTTTATAAAAATTAAGCATTTCTTTTAAAGTCAAAAAGCCCATGAACTGAGCTTTTATCTTCTATATAAATCAGCTTTTAAAATTCGACTTGTACCGTAACCGTATCTTGATACGTTCCCGCTGGTACTGTGTCTGCATTTTCATCGACAATTTTTGTGGTAAACACATAGCTCTGCTGCGTTACTCCGTTATGGACACCAGGGTTAAGAGTTGCATTTAAACTCGACCAACGCTCGTTACCGGTTCCCCATCGGTCATTCGATGAGTTTTTGAAAATATCGTATTTTAAATATGTATTTCCCGTTTGCGACTTCATAGCACGCTGGTTGCCGTTTTGCGGGGAAAGCCCATTATTTAAACTCACATAATATGGTGTATTTACAGAGCAACGTATTCCCATAGACGACTGCACAGGCTCAAGCTTAGAAGCAAAAGCGGCCGTACCAAAGTTTACGTCTTGCGTTAAAATTCGGCAGTCCGGAAGTACGGTAATAGAGAGTGAACCAAGCGAGTCTGCTCCACTTCCCCAGTTAAAACCAATACCTAATACCCCACGTTTAAACCCAGGGCTTTCAAAGAAGGCCCCAATTCCAATAATTGCAACTGCGGGTACAGAATAGAACCATTTTACTTTTAATGGTGAGTCAGCTTGATACACACCCGGTGATACACTTTGCCCAGCCGGAAGGCGTATATAGAAAGGCAAATTACCATCTGGCCCACTAAAAAGATTGACCAGTGTAAAGCTACTCATGTCTTTTTCTTGGCCTAAGCTAATGATTTCATTGTTACTATCTAAAATAATAGCATTGAGTTTTTCTCCAGTTTGAGCATTGGTAAATGAATTCGACATTTGCTCAACCCGATATTTTAAATAGGTCATGTTCGCCAAAGCTAAGCTAAAACCCGTACATGACAAACCCGAATTAAACTGTGAAGAGTTTTCACCGTTTTCCGTTAAATAAATAGACGGAACCGAAATAGAAGATGAACCCGAAGCACTCACACTACATGCAGCATGAGCCAAATTTCCAGCCAGCATCAGTCCAGAAAATATGCCTAAATGGCGAAGTAATTTTTTTGTTTTTATATTCATGGTAAAGATACCTCATGACACATAACAGGCTTAACCACCACAATCTGTTGCTTGGCTTGTTCTACATCTACAGAAAAATCTGCTTTACAAATGCTTTGATCCGAACGTTGAACAGTCACGGTATTATTCGGTTTTAAGTTTTCTAAATAGACAATGCCATCCATTCCCACATAAGACGACTCTTGGTCAGCTCTATGCACCACAGAACCAACAGGCATAGGTTTGCCGTCTGCTTGAGTTAAATAAACGTTGGCAGCAATAGACTGATGAACTGGGAACTTAATCACAACACCCGAGCCGCGTTTAGCAGCAATACGTTGTTCAACTTGCGTGATGGTGAAGTTTGAAGGTAAGTCGATTGGGTCGACGCTGTATTTACCCGAATAATAAGGCGTCACCGACGGCACAAAAATATGGCCTTTTTTATTACTGCGGCCAATTAAACTGTTTTCGTATCGAACCAAAACATCTGGTACTTGGTTGGTATCAATCAAGGCAAAAGAATCGCCTAAACGATTTGAAGCAAATACCTCACCCGCCATATAAATTAGGGAACCTGATAGACCAAACCAGTAGTTATAGTCATGGTTTCCAGACATACCAAAGTCGGTATTGATATAACCGTTGCGGTAATTGATGCGTGCCTGATTTAAATCTTCACTATTTTCATTATAGCGTCGGGTTAAATCGACTCCGAAACCACCCTCAGACGGTACAGAACGGTTGAAATTAACATAGCCCGTATCGCCCTCTTTATTAAATGCATAACCCGAGTTCACAGTCGCGTTTCGCTGGAACAGTGGTATCGAAAGCTGAAATGCAGCACTCCACTCTTTTTCGATAAAGTCACGATTAGCACTGAGTGAAACTGTCACGCCATTCATATAGGTCGGTAAAACAGGTGCCCATGACAAGTTTAAAAAGCGATTTTTAAAGTCATTTGCTTTGGTATCAATATATCCGACACCAAAAGTCCCTGAGTTTTTGGTGGCAAAGTACGTATTGGCCGTTAAGCTTTTATTACTATTGACCGAAATTAAATTGCTATATTGCAGCCGTGAAAGATCGGTATATTCATCATCACGCTGGTTATGGTTAATGCTAAAACCAAAGCGATTACGGTTATAGCTGTACCCGACCGTATATTGCTTACCCTCTAAGTCTTTGGTGCGATCTTCAGACATAGATTTGTCGGCCTTACTTTGGCTAAAAGAAGCACTCAGCACACCTAAGTTTGCAAGTTTGAGTACAGACCCAGCACCAAATAACTGTAAGTCTGAGGAAAGCTCAGTACGTCCTTCTACGGTAAACCAGTCATTTACCCCATAACGGGCGTCGGCTGCACTTGCAAACTTTCCATAAGAGAAATTTTTAAGTCCGTAGTCTTCACGGATTTTCCCTAAAGACAATGAATAGTCAAATAGGCCGGGCTTTAACAAAGTATTGGAAATATAAAACGGTACGGCAGTCGTGACCTGACGTCCGACTGCATCGGTCGTGACAACAACGGCTTCACCTTTACCATTAATAAAGGGAACATTATTTAATATAAATGGACCAGACTGTACTTCTGTTGAGCTGGTTTTTTGCCCATTAATAATTAAATCGACTGTACTTGGTAAAGCAGCTTGCCCAATAAACTGTGGTAAGGGATAGGTAATTAAATCTGGTCGGGTTGAATAGTTTCTCTGTACCTGAAAACCACCTAGACGAACAGAACTTCCCCAAGTCGTTTTACTACCAGTAATAATGTCACCCAGTACAAAAGACGTAGCATTCTTTTGGTTATCAAATTGCCAAGACGTGTCATAACGACGATAGCCGTCATTGTCTAGAGACTCGGCATTACCTTCATTGTTATATTGGTTTTTGACATAGACACCAGAGTTTTTAATCACCCCTAACGGAGAGAAAAAGCGCTGTTCTGTAAATAAACTGCTAGTTGAGCCACCCTGATGCGGCCTATAAGTATAAAAATCATAGTTATTGAGCAGTCCTATACCCGACTGAGCAACGACAGGCTTATACCATGAGTCCTTACCTAAAACTTGAGTCGGCATCCAAGCAGGTGGAAAGTTAAGCTTAAAATATTGGTTTGATGATTGATATTCATAGCTTACATCTTTCAACTTATCTAAAGATATCCAGTCACTCGCATCACCACTAAACCCCAAAGTTAAGATATCTTGATTGGTTAAAGCAGTGTCGTTGTTTGTCAGTAGCTCCTGAGGAATTTGAATTTCTAACTCATCAATCAGCTTGTTTTTTTGTATGAAGTACTCATCATTTTTAACAATAACAGGTACAACCTGCTGCACTGAATATTGATTTACAACCAAGTCTAGGTACAGCTTAAACAGTTGATTAATTTCGTTAATATCTTTTGGTGGTGGAGGCAAATCGCCAGCAAAAGCAATATTTGGAATATTTAAGCATCCACCCGACAACAAAATTAGCAAAATACTTTTGCATAAATTATTATGCCGAAGGATCATGTTGGATCCTCCATTTTGCTAATTTCGATTAACTCTTGTTTTATGCCAGAACTATCAACACCATAAATTTTAGAAGTTTTTAACAACTCATTTGCAGTCGATTTATCAATAGCAAACTTCACGGTACTATTCGATAAAACATAGCCAAAAGCAGCTTTCCCTAAAGAAATATCATGGCCAGTTTTTGAAGTTTTAAGTGCCGAAAGGCGAGCAAATTTCTGTCCATTATTTTTTAAATATAGCTCAGACTGGCCTTGGTCATTGTTGCGGACTGACCACTGTAAAACCGGTTTGGCTAAAGGATTTTTTGCATTCGCTTTTTGGCTTTCTTCAGTTAAACCACTACCAATACCTTTTCCATAGGCAAATAACGGAATGGAGTAACGCATTTGGAAACTCACTTTAGAAGCGTCTTGGTCGTTTCCATCAGAAAGGCGAATCGGTAACTCATCTACAATCAAACGATATGACTGTTCTTTGCCGTCTGGCAAATTGGCACTTTTGGTTAAACGAAGCATATGCTTCTCACCTGCTTTAATTTTAGCTACAGGTGGACTAGGTATAATTTCTGATTGCTCGCTATAGTTATCCTTTAAGCCTTCTTGGTTCCATTTAAACACCCGAATTTGTACCATTGCATCGGTCTTGCCAGTATTTTGGAGCCAAACCGCAGTTGCTTTTTCATTGGCTTCAATTTTTGGATAAATAGGCCAAATTAAAAAAGTTGCTTGTGCCATCACAGGTGTAACAAGTGATAATGTACTTGCAAATAAAAAAGATTTTAAAATGCCATTTTTAATAAATGCAGAATTGTTCATACAAATCACCATGTAATCATTATTGAAACAGTATCTTTATAAATTCCGGCCGTATGTGGTTCATTATTATTTTCTAAATCAACGACACCATATATTTCAAAATTTGCCAGACGGTTTGTAGGTGTTGTGGCAGGCAATAAATATTTATTACCAACAATATATTCAGTAGATAAACTGCTAGAGTTATATAATTTATAAGGTAAATAATTCGAAGATGAACCATTTTTCATACGTCTTACATTATTCTGTAGATTTTCACCACCATCTATAGAAATACTAACAGGCAAACTTTCTGTACAACGGATATTCCAAGATTCTTTGCTATTTATAATATTGGAAACGACTTTATCTCTTGATAAAGCTGAATACTGACCAAAATCCATTTTTTGTTCGATATTATCTATTGAACATCCATTTTCAATTTTAGCTTGAACTTTAAAGCTAGAATTTAATTGAGGATCTACCGCATATACAAATGGACTTACAGATAGCAATAATATTGCTTTAAAATAAAAATATTTCATTTTCTTAAAACTCAATTGTAATTGGTACTATATCTGTATATTCACCCTTAGATATACGTCCACCATCGTGTATGGCTTGACCAAAAATATCGATATTCTTTTTAGTATTCATATCATTAAGAATAAAAGCATCATTCGCTCTAATTACTTGTTTATTTAAACCATAGAGCAAGTTATAAGGAACAAAATCTCTACCATTACTTAATGCATGATAATAATTTTGTGAAAATGAAGTAGGAACTTTACTATCATTATTTCCAGAACCAAATATTATTTTTACAGTGGAAATACCAGCACATTGTATTTGTAAACCAGAGTTTTCATTATTTACCAAACTTGCGTCGATCACCCCATTAAAACCATTCGAAGTTTCACCAAAATCAACAGTTCCGAAATTTAAATTTGTCGCATTATTTTCAACAACTTTATTATTAATAGAACAAGAAGGTAATAATTCAATTTGATTTGTTAATTTAGCTCCAATTCCACCCGCATTTAATGAAGAAATTAAAAAATAAGAAATTATAAATATAGAACCACGATTGAATATCATCTTCCCTCCATTTAAAACAGGTTCACTCACTTTTAAGTAAACCTGCCACTCAATTAATTATTTCTTTTTATATTTAGAAATTTACAGTAACTAATAGAGTATCTTTATAATCACCTTGAGCTTTTGCTGTGCCAGTGTTTGGAGCGATTGCACCGAAAATTGGTACCGCTGTAGCTTGGCCACTCACTGTAGTGAACTGTTGTGGCTGGTTTACAACATAAAGGTTTGTACGAGCAGCATCGCGGTAAACGTTATATGCAACTACATCAGCAGAAGCAGTATTTTTTAAAGTGCGGTCTGTACGTTCACCACCATCAATTGCAACTGTAAAATCAACAGGATCCGTGCCGTCACAAGTCACAGAAATATTACCGCCTGTTGCTGCTGAAGCGACTTCAGCTGTTAATACGTTGTTCCAAGTACCTGAAGTTTTACCAAAATCTAAAGTACCAAACTTGTTCATATTCCCTTCAGTTTGACTACCACCTACAGTACAGCCTGTTGAGATATTTAATTTAACGTCAACCTGTCCAGTAACAGCCGCTTGAGTATTTACCGCATAACCAGCAACTATTAATGCTGCAAGAAGTGATTTCTGAATGTTTTTCATATTCATAACCTACATATATAATGATTAGTTTTGTAGAACAAAATGAATCAAACGTGATAAATAAAATATGTCCAATTTGTTTTATATATAAAACAAACTACCTTTTACTATTGTGTGATTCTCTTCACAATTTAATAACAATTATTTAACTTGTATACACACATTACAA
>NZ_JBIUCP010000068.1:0-13345 GCF_044538765.1 Acinetobacter sp. ABJ-A23_2 | reverse complement strand
CTAAAATATGACCCAAATTCATTCTACTTACCAACTCATGAATACTCTTTGTAGAAGTATACGATTCACTTTTAAATATATAAATTCCTCTAATGAACCCATATATTTAGATAAAACATTAATTACTAGCCAATTTGATGCTTTCTTACAAAAAAAGCAGCTAGCTCAGTCATAACCTAACTTGTTAAAAATCATCTTTCTACATTCACCATAAGGGCGGTTATAAATTACGCGATTAAATGTCTCTGTCGATTCAGAGCTAAACCCCGTATAATGCTGCCCTTTCTTTAATTTAGCGACTTTTGGGTCTATTGGTTATGCAATCACTTCAATCGTTACAACCTCGTATTTCTGTCGCACCGATGATGGACTGGACTACAAAGGATTACCGATTCTTTGCACGCTTGTTTAACCCAAACGTTGTGCTGTATACCGAAATGGTAACGACAGGCGCGATTTTATTTGGTGATGCAAAACGCCACTTGGACTACAGCGCACAAGAACACCCTATCGTTTTGCAACTTGGCGGCTCAAATCCGCAAGAGCTTGCGACCTGCACAAAAATGGCTGAAGACTGGGGTTACGATGAAGTTAACCTTAATGTAGGCTGTCCAAGTGACCGCGTCCAGAATAATAAAATCGGCGCATGTTTAATGGCAGAACCAGACTTGGTCGCTGAATGTATTCATAGCATGCAAAAAGCGGTCAGTATTCCCGTAACGGTAAAGCACCGTATCGGTATTGATGACATGCAGTCTTACGAAGAAATGCTGCACTTTGTAGACAGCGTTGCGTCCACAGGCTGTACTCATTTTGTTGTGCATGCACGTATTGCGATATTGAAAGGTTTGTCTCCGAAAGAAAACCGCGAAGTACCACCGCTACGCTATGAAGATGTTTACCGTTTAAAGCAAGAACGCCCACACCTGACCATTGAAATTAACGGCGGAATTAAAACTTTTGCCGAAACTCAAGCTCATTTACAACACGTTGACGGCGTGATGATTGGCCGTGAAGCCTATCACAACCCTTACTTACTTGCTGAGCTTGGCCAACTTTGGAACCTAGAAGCACCAGACCGTTTCGATATTATGGAACAAATGCTGCCTTATATCGAACAACGCATGGCTGAAGGTGCGCCACTCTCTATCATTACCCGTCATATTTTGGGTTTATTCCAAAATTTACCAGGTGCCCGTAAATGGCGTCAGGCATTGAGCGGTGGAAATGCGAAAACTTTAGCTGATGTTGAGAATGCAATTCAAAACATGCAAGCTGCCATTATTCGTACTGAAGAATATGTAAAAGAGCATCAGGTTTAAGCCCGCTCAGCCTTCTTAAATTGTAAGAAAATGTGGCATTTTAAATCAGAGACTTAGATTTTGAGTATATTCGCAAATGTCGGCTCAAAATATTCAAATTTAAGCTCTGATTAATTATTTATAATGAATAATATCAAACAATTAAATTTCACTGCTTTTAGTCGCTATTTCAACTAGGCTATTTTTTCTCAGTCAGAAATAAAAACTGGAAAAAAGATACGTTATTACATAACATAAACAAAACTTTTAAGTTTGGGCAATTAGTATCTCTGAACGCCACAGGTAGGTGGTGATTTTCTAAATACGGATATAGGTAGTACGGGTAGAGATTTCACGATGATTATTTATGACGGACAAGTAGCTGATAACTATATGTATCAGGATTCAAATCAGGCAGCGATTGTTGTATCACACAGCACACCAAGCCTTCCTTATCCCTTCACCATGAAACCCAATAATCACCGCACTGAAAGCAACACCCCTCCAGCCATAGATGTAGAAAAATTCGTAGCAAAATTAGAAAGTGTTACCTCTAGACGCAGCAAAGCTCGTTGTGCTCGTAGCATTCGTCTTGCACTTGAATCTGCTGGTGCCGATGTTGAAAACCATCCTATTGCAGCATCTGATTGGGGCGATACCCTGAAAAAGATTGGCTATAAAGAAATTAACCCAGCTTTTGATGAGCCACAAGAAGGCGATATTTACATCATTCACAGAACCCGCAATCACGTTTATGGACATATTGCTGGTTACACAGGCAGTGAATGGGTATCAGACTTCAAACAAAGCAGTTATGACGTCTACAAAGATGACAACGTCACCTACACTTACTATAGATTAGGCTAATTCATTTTTAAGATAAAAACATTTGATGAATTTGCTCGGCACAGCGCTGAATCATTTCATCATGATCTTTTCTATAGACCAACAAAACTTCTGAAAGTGACAAATGATCTGCCAAAGGTAAAAGCTTTACCTGATTAGGCAAAATTTGTTTGAACTCTTGCGGAACTATACTGATTCCCAAATTTGCAGCAACCAATTGTAGCTGTGAAACCTTCCGTGACTGAATAGGGGCTTTTTGTGGAGTAAATCCTGCAGCTAAACACAGATTTGCGACCAAATAACTTAAGCCCCCTCTTTCAGCATGAGGTGTAGATACAAAACACTCATCTTTTAAGTCTTTTAAACAAACCTTTTCTTCTTTAGTAAATTTGGCATGATCAAGATGCACAGCCACCATTAATGGCTCCTCATATAGCTTAACAACACTCATCTCATCTAGTGTGTGCCGAACGGGTGGCCGAATAAAACCAATATCAATTTCACCATTCATTAACGCTAAGATCTGTTGTTCTGATGACAAGGTATTCAACTCAAAACTCAGCTGCTGGGTTAAGCTAACTTCTTTTAATATTTGAACCTTTTTATGGTCCATAACAATGCTGCTTGAATGAGCAATTTTAATCTGACGGTTTTTCCCATCCGACACACTTTTAGACAGGTCAATAATTTCATCTAAGTAAAGCAGATTATCTTTTATTTTCTTATAGAAAACCTCTCCCGCTGCCGTGAGTTTTGCTCTTTTGTCAGTACGGTCAAACAATTGAAAATCAATTTCTTCTTCTAATAGTTTCATTTGTCGACTTAAAGCAGACTGAGCAATAAATAGCTTTTCTGAAGCAGCAGTAAAGCTCCCTTCTTCAACAATTTTTATGAAATATTGGAATTGTTTTAATGTGAGCATTACCATCTCAAAATTAGATAATTTGGTCTATTTTATATATTAGATTAGATGAATAACCTTGACTAGAATTTTAATCAAGACCATTCACTTGATTGAATTCTTCATGAAGTATTTAAAAGGTTTCGCAATATGCACCATCGTTATTCTAATTTTATGGTGCTTTAAATTTTATGATCAGCAGCTACCTACACAGCCCCAGCAAGACAACATAGAGCTGTACGATTAAATAGTTTCTCTCAAAAATAAAAGGCATGCACTTACATAAGCACATGCCTTTTCAATATTTACATTAGGCTTTCTTTAAATCGAGCTTTTTCAAAACTTCTGCCACAGCAATCATAGCAAAGCTTGAAGTCACCACTACCGCTGAACCATAACCTCCACAGCGCAACCCAGCCGATGGGCAGACATCTGCACTAGAAAATGGGTTGTCGATAGAATAAATGCAGGTAATGCCAAATTTCTCTTTTGGCTTTTTACAGATGCCGCGAGCACGAAGCTGACTACGTAGCTTCGCTAACATTGGGTCTTGTTCTGTTTTTGATAGATCAGCTACGCGGATTTTAAGTGGATCGAGCTTACCACCTGCCCCACCCGACACAATCAAAGGAATTTTGTTAAAACGACAATGGAGCATTAAAGCCAGTTTTGCTTTAACGTCATCGATGCAGTCCAAAACAATGTCTGGTACAGGGTTTAAAAGCTCTGCAACATTTTCAGGTGTTAAGAAGTCATCAATAATATTGACTTTAATACGTGGGTTAATTTGGCGACAACGCTCCGCCATAATCTCAACTTTTTCACAGCCCAGAGTTGATGTCATTGCAGGTAGCTGACGATTTACATTTGACGCTGCAACCACATCCATATCGACTAATGTGATCTCACCAATACCTGTACGCGCTAAAGCTTCTACCGCCCAACTGCCGACACCACCAATACCAATCACCATCACATGACTTTTTTCATAGTGCTGGAACGATGAATCACCATAAATTTTGGCTACACCTGCAAAACGGCGGTCATATTCATCTTGTTGAAGATCGGTCATTGCTACTCTTTGAGGGGATATAAAACACGGGGAGTATTTTACTGCTTTTCAGACGAAAGTGTATTTCAGATCAAAGAAAACTTCATAACATCATACATAAGAATATTTAGGATTTAGTTCTTCATTTATTACCGCGACAGGCGGCATGGATGCCGCCCAGTTGGGCTGCGGTATAGGGAATACCGTCAGCCCGACAAAGGTTTTTTTGTTACTTTTCATCCTCGAAAAGTAAGGATACAGTTATATACCCAACATTAGCTCATACACATTCATTATAAGGCCGTGCTAAGTTTATCGATTTATGAAGCAATCAAATTCCGCAGTACATAATGCAAAATACCACCCGCCTTAAAGTACTCAACCTCATTTAACGTATCAATTCGGCATAACACATTAAAGTGGCTGGCTACCCCATTTGGCCCTTTCACATCAACTTCAAGAATTTCATGAGGCTGAATACCATCCGATAAACCACGAATCGAGATAACCTCATGACCGGTTAAGTTGAGCGACTGCCTAGTTTGTCCATCAACAAACTGGAGTGGCAACACGCCCATACCCACCAAGTTTGAACGGTGAATACGCTCAAAACTTTCAGCAATGACAGCTTTGACACCTAACAAGTTCGTTCCTTTGGCAGCCCAGTCACGTGAAGAACCTGTTCCGTATTCTTTACCAGCGATAATAATGAGCGGTGTATGCTCTTGTTGGTAACGCATTGCCGCATCATAAATGGCAAGCTTCTCACCACTTGGAATATGGATGGTATTACCACCTTCTTCACCGCCGAGCATTTCGTTTTTAATACGAATATTGGCAAACGTGCCTCGCATCATGACTTCATGATTACCACGTCGTGAACCATAAGAGTTGAAGTCTTTTGGTTCAACACCTTGCTCTTGTAAATAGCGGCCTGCCGGACTGTCTTTTTTGATATTACCGGCCGGTGAAATATGGTCGGTTGTTACCGAGTCACCAAGCACTGCCAAAATACGCGCCTGTTCAATATTTTTAATTGGTTTTGGTGGCTCACTAATGCCTTCAAAGAACGGCGGATGGCGGATATAAGTCGAGTCATCAGCCCATTCGTAAGTTTTACTTTTTGGAATCTGAATCGATTGCCAGCTTTCATCACCATCAAACACCGCAGCATATTCTTTGTGGAACATGTCGGTATTTACTTTTTGTAAGACAGCATCAATTTCTGCCTGACTTGGCCAGATATCTTTTAAGTAAACAGGTTGCCCGTCTTTACCTTGCCCAATTGGTTGAGTCGTTAAGTCAGTACGAATATTCCCAACTAAACCATAAGCAACCACAAGTGGTGGTGATGCAAGCCAGTTGGTTTTAACCAATGGGTGTACGCGCCCTTCAAAGTTACGGTTACCAGAGAGTACAGATGCCACGTTTAGATCATGACACTGAATGGCTTCTTCAATTGGTTCAGGTAAAGGACCCGAGTTACCAATACACGTGGTACAACCATAACCAACCAAGTTATAGCCGAGCTCATCTAAATACGGCGTAAGCCCAGCCGCCAACAAATAGTCAGTCACGACTTTAGAACCAGGCGCAAGTGAACTTTTCACCCACGGTTTGCGCTGCAAGCCTTTTTCAATGGCTTTTTTAGCAAGTAAACCTGCTGCCAACATTACACTTGGGTTTGAAGTATTGGTACATGAAGTAATCGCTGAAATGACAACATCGCCATGATTTAACGGATATTCCTGCCCCTCAATCACACAAGATGGGCTTTCGTGCTGAATATTGGCTTTGGTCGCTTCTACAGCCGTACCGCCACCGCCTTCATTTTCCAAACGCTCTTTGGCTTCTTTGGCGGGTTTAAGTGTTAACTCCATGAGCGCATTAAACGTTTTTGGTACTTCTGACAAAAGCACACGGTCTTGAGGGCGTTTTGGACCAGCCAAACTTGCCTGTACTGTACTCATATCTAAACTTAACGTATCTGTGAAAACAGGCTCATCACCTGCATTTCGCCATAAGCCTTGTGCTTTACTATACGCTTCAACCAGTGCAATACGGTCACTTTGGCGGCCAGTTAGCTTCAAATAACCTAAAGTCACTTCATCAATTGGGAAGAAGCCACACGTTGCACCATATTCAGGTGCCATGTTGGCAATAGTCGCACGGTCAGCAAGTGGTAAGTCGGCTAAGCCATCGCCATAGAACTCGACAAATTTACCCACTACACCTTTTTGGCGAAGCATTTGAGTAATAGTGAGCACCAAGTCAGTTGCCGTAATCCCTTCTTGTAATTTGCCTGTGAGTTTAAAACCAATCACCTCAGGAATGAGCATAGAAATAGGTTGGCCCAACATTGCAGCTTCTGCTTCAATACCACCAACCCCCCAACCCAGTACCCCTAAACCATTAATCATGGTGGTATGGGAGTCTGTACCGACCAATGTGTCAGGAAAAGCAAAAGTTTGCCCGTTGTCTTCACCTAGCCATACTGCTTGAGCCAAATATTCTAAGTTGACCTGATGGCAAATACCGGTACCTGGTGGCACAACACTAAAGTTATTAAATGCAGATTGTCCCCAACGCAAAAATTGATACCGCTCGCCATTACGCTGCATTTCAATTTGAACGTTTTCCTCAAAAGCCTGATCATCGGCAAAATAGTCCACCATCACAGAGTGGTCAATGACTAAGTCTACAGGCGATAACGGATTAATTTTTTCAGGGTTGCCGCCCGCCTGTGCCATTGCAGCACGCATTGCAGCTAAGTCAACGACCGCAGGAACACCGGTAAAATCTTGCATTAAAACCCGTGCAGGTCGATATTGAATTTCCTGATCGGAAGTACGGGTTTTCAACCACTCTGCTAAAGCATGAATGTGTTCCGTTTTAACACTGTGTTGATCTTCAAACCGTAATAAGTTTTCCAACAGTACTTTTAATGATTTCGGCAGTTTGGCAATGTCACCTAGCTTTTTCTCGGCTTGGGTTAAGCTAAAAATCTGATAATTGCTGGAACCTACTGTTAGCGTCTGTAGAGCATTAAAACTATTGATATTGCTATACTTAGCCATTGGGTTATCCTCCCATGTCTGGCAATGTTATTTTTCACGTTTTTACATGTTGTTTTCTTACTTTAAGCTTCTTTTTTCATCACTGTGTTTTGTTTTAGTTACTATTTCTAATCTTTGATTTTTATTACGATAATTTCAAAGCAGATAGAGAGTTTTTCCAAAGTTTTTCGGCTAAATCTGACTCTGGCATATTTAAATTTTCGGCCAAACTTTTTAATACAAAAGGTAAGTTTACAGGCGTATTTCTGGTGCGCTGTTCAGTAGAGGTTTGACAGCAAAGCGGTGTCATATCTGGGCAGTCTGTTTCAATCACTAAATGCTCAGCGCCTATCGCCTGCACAACGGTATGAAGCTTTTTCGCATTTGGGTTGGTAATTTGCCCCGTCACACCAATTTTAAAACCGAGTTTAATTAACCCTTTCGCCTCTTCTACCCCACCACTAAAAGCATGAGCAATGCCGCCCAATTTAAACTTATGCGCTTTTAACAAAGCAAGCACATCGCCATGCGCTTTACGGATATGAAGCAGCACTGGTTTTTGGTATTGGGTTGCTAGTTCTAACTGGTCAGCAAAATATTGTTTTTGCTTGGCATATACATCGGGCTGCTTATGCTCTTTCAGAAAAGTATCTAAGCCAATTTCACCGACTGCCACGCAGTCTTCTTGCTGTAAAATTTTTTCAAGATGAGAAAGATGCTCTGGCCTGTGTTGTTCAATATAAAACGGATGCAACCCCGGCGCTAAATAAGAAGTGGGTACATTATCCCACTGCTTGAGCTGATGATGGGTGTGTACCAACTCATCAAAACGTGACTGTAAAAAGCCTATTAACACCAAAGCATCTACACCCACTTTTTTAGCCTCAAGTGCTAACTGTTGCCGATCTTCATTAAAATCGGCAACATCAAAATGGGTATGGGTATCAAACAAATGCATTAGCTAGCACTTTTTGCAGCTGGTGCCGAAGCAGGTTTAGCCTTAGGCTGTGGCAAATATTCTTCTTTCAACACATCTTGTAATTGGTCATACGGAATGACTAAACGAGGCAACCCAACAACGTAAGGCCCAATTTCATATTCGCCATATTGAAGAATCAAGCCCTGATCACCTAACAAGAAGTTCTCAGTGAGTTTAAACGGCCAAGCTTGTTCATATTCACTCACACTATTGGCAAGTTTTGAATCTGTCACCCAAGCTTTAAACGCTTCATGTGCTAACTTTTCTAAAGCCGCTTTTTTCTCTGGACGCAGCAAGTTTTCAAGTTTGACCTGCTTTTCCTCTTTTAAATCAAAATTGTAATAGTGCTGTGCAGCCGAACCATGTGCCCCACCCAAATAGCTACTACTATTTACAACAACAGTTACGACTTTACCTTGCGACTGTATGATTTTAGGCTTCACTAAAAGGTTAATTTGATGATTACTACTTAACTCTTTTAGTTCCTTGTCTAAACCAATAAATGAGTTGGCATAGCGTTGAACCTGAGCATCAAAACTATCTGGTTGATCTATAGCGGCAACTGCTGAAGCCTCTGTCTTTTTATCCGCTTTTACTGCTTTTGCATCTGGCTCTGCAATCTCAAGAATCTGGCCGAGTGCTTTTAAAACTTGTTGGTCAATAATCTTATCAATAAATGGATAGTTACTTTGCAAGCGCTCTACAGTAAATTCAGGACAAGTTTTACCACTACAGTCAGGTAAAACCACCTTACTTTGCACTGTTTCCCCTTTTAAAGTCAGCTCCACAGGCTTTTGCTCAACCACTGCTGGTTTTTGCTGATCTTTCGACTCTTTAGGATCACTTTTAGGCTGACATGCCACTAAAAATAGTGCAGAAGCAAGTAGCGTTAAACGTAGCGAGGCCTTAGAAGTTAACATCATATTTTGCCTTTATTCTGAGAAGATTATGCATAACTGATATGAAGTTAGCGCATCTATAAGTAGGTTGCAAATTCTGCTACCAACTTAAAACATTTGTTCATAAACCTCAGGTTGTAATATTTTTTTAGTTTGCTCTGTTGTTAAATAAATATCGAGCTGAGGAGCATCTTTCGTAATCTGATTTGCCTGATAGTGCAGACCTACACCTTCACCATCAAAGAACCAGTCGGCTTGTCCCCAATACAAAGTTTTTGGTGCGTCTTTTTTAACGTCAGCATTTTGTTTTTTCAGCCAATCCTGATAAGCCGTTTGCACGATTTGATGCACAGTGGTTTGTTGGTCTTTTTGAAGTACATCAAGCAAAGTTAAGCTTTTATGCAATTTACGATCAGCCACGAAAAAATAATAACGATCTTTTATAGTGACTTCTTCTTGTTTGCTGTCCAACCCTAATTGCAATAAAACATATTGATTACGCTGCGAAGCAATACGCGTATGAATGTGTAATTCGTAGGCACGGTTTTTAGAATATTTCTCTTGCCATTCATCCGACTTTTTAACGTAAGCATCAACTGCTTGTTGCAGACTTAAATCTTTTTTCAAATCAATTTGAGTCTGAATAACTTTCGCCTGACTCTTTTCAATCCAGCTATTTAACCAAGTGTCTTGGGTTTTTATGGTTTGAATATCGACATCAATACAGTTTTTCTTTTCACAAAAAGGAACTGCATAATTTGCCTTGGTTTCGGTCAAGTTTAAATAAGGTAAAACCTCTGCTTTCTCAGCAGGATGCTCTTGAGCAGAGACTGGATTTTTTTGAGAAGAGAATGAGGAATGAGTGCTTTTCCAAACAAATGCAGAAATAGCAGAAATTATTGCTATGACTGCAACTACAAGCGCAATAATGGCCTTTTTACTCAAGTTCATTTCATCATCCTTTCTTATTTTTCAAAACAAAACAGCTTCTATTCGAAGCTGTTTGTCACATTTACATGCTTAGTGTTCACGTGTGTTACGGAACTGAATATCAGGCCAACGCTCTTGCATAATCTGCAAGTTTACTCGGCTTGGAGCAAGATACGTTAAGTGACCGCCACCATCAATTGAAAGCTGGTCGTGTGCTTTTTTCTTGAACTCATTAAGAATCTTGTCGTCATCACAATGAATCCAACGCACGGTATTTACACTTACTGGCTCGTAAACACAGTCAACTTTATATTCTTCTTTCAAGCGATAAGCAACAACGTCAAACTGAAGCACACCAACTGCACCCACGATCAAATCATTGCTAATTTGTGGCATAAACACCTGAGTTGCACCTTCTTCAGACAACTCTTTCAAACCTTTTTGCAACTGTTTTGACTTTAATGGATCTTTCAAACGTACACGACGGAACATTTCTGGCGCGAAGTGTGGAATACCAGTGAAGTGCAGGTTTTCACCGCTAGTGAAAGTATCACCAATCTGGATTGTACCGTGGTTGTGCAAACCAATAATATCGCCCGGCCATGCTTCTTCTAAATGCTCACGCTCACCAGCCAAGAAAGTCAACGCGTCACTAATGCGGACTTCTTTACCAATACGCACGTGATTCATTTTCAAGCCTTTCTCGTACTTACCAGAACAAATACGCATGAAGGCAATACGGTCACGGTGTTTAGGGTCCATGTTGGCTTGAATTTTAAATACAAAACCAGAGAAACCTTCTTCTTTCGCTTCAACGACACGCTCTTGCGTTGGGTGAGCTTTAGGTTCAGGTGCCCAGTTCATAAATGCATCTAGAACGTGGTCGACACCAAAGTTACCTAATGCTGTACCAAATAGAACAGGCGTTTGTTTACCTTGTAAGAAAAGCTCGCGGTCTAATGGCTCGTTTGCCATTTGTACTAGCTCTAGCGACTCTTCAAAAGAAGCCCAAGCCAACTCGCCTACTTTGTCACGAATGTCGGCATGATCATAACCATCACGCACTTCAATATCGGTAATGGTTGAACCAAAACCTGCTTTGTATACATACAATTTATTTTCAAGAATATTGTATACACCAGCAAAGTCACGACCCATACCAAGTGGCCATGTAATTGGTACACAACGGATGTTTAAAACGTTTTCAATTTCGTCTAACAACTCAAGTGGTTCACGAATTTCGCGGTCCATTTTGTTGACGAAAGAAATAATTGGTGTGTCACGCATACGACACACTTCCATCAATTTGATGGTACGTTCTTCGACACCTTTTGCACCGTCAATCACCATAAGTGCAGAGTCAACCGCGGTAAGCGTACGATAAGTATCTTCCGAGAAGTCTTCATGCCCCGGTGTATCGAGTAAGTTAATCGTGTGACCTTTATATGGGAACTGCATAACAGACGTGGTAATCGAGATACCACGTTCTTTTTCCATTTCCATCCAGTCAGATGTAGCTGCACGGTCAGATTTACGGCTTTTTACCATCCCTGCAACCTGAATCGCTTTACCCCATAACAACAGTTTTTCTGTCATGGTGGTTTTACCGGCATCGGGGTGGGAAATAATAGCAAATGTGCGTCGTTGAGCGACCTGTGCCGCTAACTCATCTTTAAAACTCATGAAATACACCTACTGCGGAGATTGCAGTGCCGAAGATCTAAAGTCGATCAAAATAAAAAATTGGCGTAATTGTAGCAGATTTATAAAGTGTTTCATCGACTTTGTGGACAAGTCTGGAGTTGTCCACATATTTCAAAACTAGAAGTCACTACTAAGAAGATTATGTTCACGACTTCTAGAATTTTTCACATTAAAGTCTATGAAACTTCTCTTCTGGTTCAGAGCTACTGCGTCAACATATTTAAATGAATTGAGCGGTATAGATGGATGTAAAAACAGTTATCACATACTGATAACGCTAAAACAAAAGCAACTTATTGCATCAAATCAGAGGGATTGAGAATTAAGATAAGAAATAATGTTGCTGCAAGGGCTATTTACTGATTTTACCTACAAACAAATTGGGCATAGAGATTTCATTCTAATCTTTTAACAAAAAAGACCATTCAGTTGTTTTGAAACAAGACTACGAAGAAGAAAGATATCAGTATCTAAATAAAGGGGAAATAATTTGTAAAATTGAATGCATAATTTTTTCATAAAGAATGAACAGTTTGTTAAACATGTTCATTCTTTTGTTTTACAATTTTAAACTAATGCTTTTTTGAATTAAGAAAAATCTAATTCTTTCTCAAAAGCACGTAGTTCATGTCGTGACATTGCTAGGTTTGCTTTACTACGTTCTAAAACAATATATAAGAATAATGCTGGATTATCACTTAATGGACGAAGTAAATGATATTGTTTGTCTAAAGTAATGAGAATGTCTTCGATATTGTCATTTAGATTTAACGTTTTAGCTACTTTTTGCTTAGCACGATAAACTTCTGTATTTCCTGCTGCTGCAAGTTCAATATCAAGACCATTCCCCACAGTCGATAATGCTAAACCACTTTCACTATCAACTAATGCCCCAGCAACAAAACCATCAATAGCTGATAGTTTATCAAGCTCTAAACGTGCCATAAATTACTCCAATTGTATAAAAAGGCAAAATGCCAAATAATAGATGTATTAACATCTTTTATATTCCAAGTTTTCTTCTTAACTTTCCTAGAAAACTTGAGAATACCCCCGAAGAGTTTTGATAAGATTGAACAGTTTCTATTTTAAATTTAGCTTGGGCAGAAGGTATGCTTTCACTCATCCTCAATAACTGCGTCATTAAAATAAATTTTTTAACTTGTGTTGAAGTATATTCAGAATTTTGAACAACATATTCAACCTCTGCACCTTTTGAGAAAAAGGCTGATATTTTTAATAATTTTTTTCTATTTGAAAAACCATTAACTTGAGGCCATTCATTAAGAATATAACATTGTTTATCTTGAATATTAGATAACTCTAAAATTTCAGTAGACTGATAAAGAACCTGCCATAACCAAACTTTCAAATCAAATAAAACAAAAGATTTTAAGAGTTCATTAACTAGAGAACTTTTAGCATAGCTTTGTTTAATTTGATGATTAAAAATAATATGGTCTCGTTTAGGATCAACAAAAACACGTTCAGTACGCGCATCAATAATTGCAATATTACCTATATGATCATATAGACGAATAAAACCATTTCTTTCCGTAAATATTTCATCAAAAGATAAGGTTGCTTCATGGTTTAAAGTAATCTGATATTTTTTTGTTTTATCAACCAACCAAGATAATAAATCATTGGATTTTAAAAATGGATAGTAGAGTATACC
>NZ_JBIUCP010000067.1:0-15646 GCF_044538765.1 Acinetobacter sp. ABJ-A23_2 | reverse complement strand
ATATTATGATTACCCTATGCTATTCAAAAACTATCACGCTTAGAAATATATAATAATATAAATATTATTAAATCTTCTATTAGAATAAATATAAATCAAATTAATTTTAAAATAAAAATTCAATCATTATTATATTTTAACCAGCATCGTTAAAATCATTATTAAACAAACTGTCTGTTGTAAGCGCCTTTGTATGGGAACATCCCCCTTTCACTGGACCATATAACTTTAAAAAACTGGATGTATTCATTAGGCCTTAGGGTTCGTAACCTATCTTTGGCTTATATCTAGCAATGAACCTGTCTATACACTCTTTGAATTTTGAGGACTATCATGCGCCTACATTTTATTGTTCATGAAGATTTTGAAGCACCTGGTGCATATGAAATTTGGGGTCAAAATAATAACTTCAAAATGACATATTCAAGAGTGTATTTAAATGAAGAATTACCTTCTACGGTTGAAGAAATTGATTTTCTTATTGTGATGGGTGGGCCGCAAAGTCCAGATACGACCATTGAAGCATGTTCTCATTTTAATTCACTCGCTGAACAAGCTGTCATTAAGAAAGCCATCCAAGCAAACAAAGTTGTTTTAGGGATATGTTTAGGTTCACAGCTCATCGGTGAAGCTTTAGGTGCCAAGTTTGAACATAGCCCTGAAAGAGAGATTGGTAAGTTTCCTATTATGCTGACAGAGTACGGTTTTAAAAATTCTCTATTCTCACATTTAGGAAAAATGACAGAGGTTGGCCACTGGCACAATGATATGCCCGGGTTAACGAGCGATGCAAAAATTATTGCTTTTAGTGCAGGTTGTCCGCGACAAATCGTTGAATACTCAAAATTAGTTTATGGTTTGCAATGTCATATGGAACTAACGCCTGAAGTTGTTGAATTACTCATTCAACATTCAGCAACTGAACTCAATCAAGCTCATGATTATAAATTTGTTAATACCCGAGAAGAATTGAGGAGTCATGACTATCAAGAAATGAATCAAAACTTGTTTATTTTCCTAGATAAATTAAAAAATGAGTATTTAAAACTTAGCTAAATGATGGCAAAGCCCTTTTAATAGGGCTTTCTTTCGTGAAGTGAGTTGAGCTGTCATGCAGGTAGCAATAGAGACCCAAGTAGTAGATGGTCGCTATACAACATTTAATAAAATAATAGCGCCTGTCACACATTAAGCGGCTGATATGCAAAGTTAGCTTTTAGGTTTTAAGACGGCTATATCACACTTTCAACACGCATTTGTTCTGCGCACTGTAGGGCATGTTGCAAATCTTTTTGTAAATCGACCACCGATTCTAGTCCAATATTCAAGCGTACCAAATAGCCATCTTTAGGTAGATTGGTATGGGTTCGATAAGCTTGCCCCACAGGTAGAATCAAACTTTCAAACCCACCCCAAGACAAACCAATGTGAAATAATTGCAGCGAGTCAAAGAATTTTTGTACATAAGAAGGTTCAGATTCTTTTAAATAAAAAGCAAATACTCCAGATGAACCATCAAAATCTCTCAACCACAAATCATGATAAGGGCTAGTTTCTAAGCCAGGATGAAGCACTTCCTTAATAGCCGGATGTGTTGCTAGAAATTGAGCAATAATTAGAGCACTGTTTTGATGCTGCTTTAACCTTACCGCTAAACTTCGCAAGCCCCGTGAAGCCAAATAAATGTCGTCTGGGCTTGTGGTCTCACCAAACAAATGTCCAGTTTTAGCGAGTTGTTCATATGTTTCGGCGTTTGCAGTAGCCACGCCCATTAATATGTCAGAATGGCCGCCAATATATTTGGTTACAGACTGAATAGAAATATCAGCACCATGCTTTAAGGGTTGAAAAAGTAACGGCGTTGCCCAAGAGTTATCAACTAATACTTTTGCACCGTATTGATGACTAATTGCAGAAATTGCTGCTACATCACTCAATTCAAACGTCATTGAACCCGGTGACTCAATAAACACCACACTGGTACGATGATTAATTTTTTCGGTTAATGCCTCAAGGCTGGTAGAGTCAAAATAGTCAACACTTACCCCCATACGGACTAATATATTGTCAGCAAAATTTCGTGTTGGGCCATAGATATTATCGGCAATCAAGACATGACTATTTGCCTCTACACAAGCCATAAGTGCATGTGTACATGCCGATAACCCAGATGGAAACACCATACTACCCGCACCACCTTCAAGTGCATTGATTGCACTTTCAAAAGATTTGGCTGTTGCGGCGCCGAAACGGCCATAATGTCGATATACCCCACCATTTCGTTTAAATTCTTCCCACTCTCTAAAGCTATTTACAACAATAGTAGAACCACGAAAAACAGGTGTGTTGACTAGACCATCAAAGCGCTCGGGTGTTCGTCCTAAATTAATGACATCTGTACTGAATTGATTCACTTTTATATTCCGAGAAACATATCAACTTTATTACCAATTCATGATAGTGAGGTTTCAATGGATATAAATTTTAATCTTTTCTATTTTTTATCTTTATATTAGATTTCTATTTCCTATTTTTACTTAAAATTAGAATTTAAATCCGATATTTATTTCTTAGGGTAAAATATTATTTTATAACACTCTTTGCGTCGATCTACTTGTTGTTCGAACTAGCTCTTATGAAAGGTACTTCTCACACTATCCTTCATCTATGATTTGCTGAATACGCTTTTGGTAATTATTTAAAAAATCATGCGTCACGCGGAAATGTTCCGTTTGCTCATACTGGATTTCACGGATTCCAGTGCCAGAAAAGTGATAGATTTTAGCGTTGGGATAAGCCAGTAAAATTGGGGAATGTGTTGCAATGATGAGTTGTGACTGTTTTTTGCATAATTCATGAATAGCCGACAAAGCGACAAATTGCATGCTAGGTGAAAGAGCAGCTTCAGGTTCATCTAATAAATAAAGCCCCTCACCTTGTAATTTATTGGTCAGCAGTTTTAAAAAGCTTTCCCCATGTGAACACGCATGGATATTGCCACCATAACTTTTTACATAGTTCAGTTCATTCATATATGTGCCGACATTGTAATAACTCTCGGCTCTTAAAAAGTAATAGTCTTTAGGCTTTTTAAAGCTTTTAATCATTCTTAAATACTGAAATAAACCTGATGAACTACTCGCTGAATTAAGTCGCACGTTTAGAGTGCCGCCTTCTTCGGAAAAGCCAAGTGCCAAAGCGATGGCTTCCATAATCGTCGACTTACCAGAGCCATTTTCACCAACAAAAAAAGTAACGTCTGGATGGAACCTTAATTGTTCAATATCATTAACGGCTGGTATCGCAAAAGGATAAATTGACCAGTCTGCCTGCATATTTGCTTTAATTTGTACCGAACGTAAATAAGGCTTAGCTTCTAGCATTTTTGCTGGTCCTTAATTTTTAATAGTATTCGCAGTTTTTATTAGAAAAAATTTAAAGGAAGTTCTGTCGTATATTTAATTTGCTCCATGGCAAAACTAGAACTCACATCAGCCAAGCCGTTAATTTCAATTAATTTTTTATAAACTTTATCGAACTCAGCAACATCCGATACGGCGACTTTAAGTAAATAATCTGTTTCACCTGCCATTCTATACACTTCAATAACTTCATCTATGCTATAGATATGAGAGTGAAATTTTTGAATCCACTCAATATTGTGTTGTGCAGTTTTAATAAACACCATCACAATCACATTAATGTTGAGTTTTTTACGGTCTAGCAAAGCGACTTTTGCACGAATAATACCCTCTTCTTCCATTTTATGTATTCTGCGCCAGCAAGCCGTGTTGCTTAATCCCACCTTTTCAGCAATATCACCTATTGCTAATGTGCAGTCCTTCTGTAGAAGATCTAATATTACACGGTCATATTTATCTAAATTTAACTTCATACCTTCCAGCTTCTCTGCACTATGTATTTGCAATAAATCAAATCAATGAACAATATATTAGATTGTTATTCTAATTTTAATAAAAAAGATATTTACCTATATTTTAAATGATCTTCGTGCATTCGAGACGCATTTATTTCTATTGTCCACCTAACAATTTATTTTTAAAGCTTGAAAGTTTAGATGAGCTTTTATTATTATCTTGTACATATTCGGTACAATAAAAGAGACAAGAAAAATGCCAAATCAATTTGATGCTGTGTCTATAACAAAAAAAGCGAATGTTCATTACGAGGGACACTCTATTAGTCATGTTATTGAACTTGAAGATGGTACAAAAAAGACTTTAGGGGTGATTCTACCAACAGAAAAAGCGTTAACTTTTAAAACCCACGTTTCAGAACGCATTGAGATCATTTCAGGAAAATGTAGTGTTCAAATTGGCGATGATCCGGACACTAAAGTCTACTCAAGTGGTGAGTCTTTTAATGTTCCAGAAAACAGTAAATTTAAAATTATCACAGATGAAGTGATTGATTACGTCTGCCATTTAGAATGAATTAAAATTACAAAGCCATACCTTTCATAGGATGTGGTTTTCCTATGAACAATTTCATCTTTTCTTAAAACTAGACAAGATGAAGTTTAAATTTTTAGTACCTAAGTACTTTTACAATTATCTATAAGCTTCCACCACCATCAACATTGAGAACTTGGCCGGTAATAAAGCCCGCATGATCTGACAATAAAAAAGCGACTGCATGTGCAACATCTTGTGGAGTACCTATTCTTCCCAAAGGAATACTTTCTAATATTGCTTTTTCAGCTTCACTTCCAACGGGTCGGGTTTTTCTAAAAAGTTCCGTTTCAATTGGCCCCGGCGCGATACAGTTTACCGTTATTCCAAACTCAGCCAACTCAAGTGCCCAAGTTTTAGTACACCCGACCAATGCACTTTTTGCTGCCGAGTATGCTGTCCGTTGTTTTGCTCCGTAAATTGCCCTGCTGCCAATATTAATAATTCGCCCAAAGCGCTGTTCTTTTAGTTGCGCAACAAAATGCTGAGTCACTTGTATAGCCGCTCTTACATTTAAGTTCCAAACTTCCTCTAAGGCAAGGAAGGAAATCTGGCCCAAAGGTTGGGGCAAACTAATTCCTGAGTTATTTACGATTCCATGTATGACATGAGATTTAGAAATTAATGCTAAGGTTTCTTCAGTCTGTTCTATATTGGATAAATCACAACTAAAAAGCTGTCCAGGAAAGTCTATATGGTCGATATTTCTGGCGATGCCAATGACGTGATGTCCCTGCAAGGACAGCTCGTCGCTAATTGCTTTTCCAATACCTTTCGTAGCGCCTGTCACTAAATAAGTGTTTTTCATAGCGGATCCTTATTAGACATAAAATAGTTTCTGGTTCGTTCTCCCCTGTTAACTACAAAAATAATAAAACACTCACTATGATTTTTTATGACGGTAAGCAGATTTATATAAATCTCAAGAAAACTATAATCAATATCTCCAAAATGGACATGACTTTATTTTGATTTTCTTATTTGAAATTAAGAAGTGGTTATATTTGTATACGTTAAAAAGTTGTTATAGTCATTCGACTTGAGTTGGTCTTTCAAGCTCTTAGTTTAAAGGCAAAATTGAGTGGCTAAGTTTAAGTTAATACATTAAAAAGAGTACGAAATAATGAAAAATTCAGTCGATGAGAAAAGAAGAATTTTCCGAGATCTCCATAAAGACGGATGCTTTATTTTACCCAATCCTTGGGATGCAGGCAGTGCAAAAATACTCGAACAACTGGGCTATAAAGCACTAGCAACAACAAGCTCAGGTTATGCATGGTCTTGCGGAAAGGCCGATGGTCAACTCGACCGAGATGAAACCTTGGCACATCTAGGTTATATGGTTCAGTTCACTAACCTGCCTATAAATGCTGATTTTGAAAGTGGCTTTTCAGATACAACTCAAGGCGTCATTGAAAATGTTCTAATGGCAATTGATACAGGTATAGCGGGTATTTCTATTGAAGATTCAACTGGAAATAGTGAAAAGCCGCTTCGTGATATTCCTGATGCTGTTGAAAGAATACGAGCAGCTCGCGTAGCGATCGATCAAAGTGGAACTAACGTCATGCTTATTGGTCGTGCTGAAAACTTCTTTGTGGGTGTACCCGATTTAGAAGATACCATTAACAGGTTAAAAGCATATTCGAAAGCTGGTGCTGACTGCCTGTATGCGCCTGGTATTAAAACTCGTGAACAAATCATCGCTGTGGTGAATGCCGTTTCACCAAAACCTGTAAACGTTTTAATTGGTTGGGATAGTGATTTAACGGCAGCAGAACTTGCAGACTTGGGTGTAAGACGTATTAGCCTTGGTGGTGCATTAGCTCGTTCAGCTTGGGATGGTTTTATTAAAACAGCAAGTGCGATTGCCGAGTCAGGCAATTTCCATTCGCTCAATACTTCGGTTTCAAGTGGCGATCTTAATAGTCGATTTAAATAAGATTTGGATAAACCGCTTTTTAGTACCTTTTAGCTAGGACCTCTGTTATGCCTTTAAACATAACGCTTTCAAGCCATCGTATACGACTGCGCCTATTCACTATTGAAGATTCAAAAGACCTTGTTACCGCTGCTTCAGATGGAGAACTATGGAACCTCCCTTTCACTGTAGTTCCTTCAGCAGAAACAGTAGATGACTATATTCAGCATGCACTAGAAGGTTACCAAGCTGGTACGGTTCTTCCTTTTGTAGTCGAAGACCTTGCTACAGGAAAAATTATTGGGTCTAGCAGATTTTGGAAAATAGATAGAAAAAATTTAAAGTTAGAAATTGGAAGTACTTGGTACTCAAAATCGTGGCAGCGAACATATGCAAATACAGAAGCAAAATATTTGTTGCTTCAATACGCCTTTGAAGAGCTAAATTGCGTTAGAGTTCAGTTCACAACAGATGTACTTAATGAAAAATCCCAGAATGCGATTTTAAGACTCGGTGCCCAGAAAGAAGGTGTGGTTAGAAATGAGCGAATTATGCCTGATGGGAGAAAAAGGAATTCAATCAGGTTCAGTATTATTGATGAAGAGTGGCCGAGCATAAAAGATAATCTAATTAAAAAGTTAAATTGTTATTAATTTTTCCTGAGGCTTTATTGCCTGCAAACCATTGCAAATGAGTCTCATTTATATATACTTTACACACTTTTTTGAGTCTAGTCGGCACTGCTTTTTGTTCGCTTGAATAGTCGCTTTTTTTAGCCTTTCACGATTTTTATATCACTTAGGTATACTTATGTTTGCTTTCTCCCCGCGTAAAAATTTAATTACTGTTGAAATTTTAAAACATAGTAGCCCCTTACTTTTATCCCTCATCCCGATGATGTCTTGGGCAGAAGCAACCGCGATTCAACCAGCACAACTAGAAACGATTAAGGTTCAGGCTGAAGCAGACTCAAGTTATATCGCAACACAAACGGCGTTGACCCTCAGAGGCAAACAAAAAAATCTAGAAAGCCCGCAAACCGTAAACGTTGTATCTAAGCAATACATGAAAGATTATTTGCCTGCAAACTTGGACAATGCACTGACCCAAGTCAGCGGCATTACGCAGGGTAATACTTTAGGCGGTACACAAGACACCGTAATGAAACGCGGCTTTGGTGATAACCGTGACGGTTCAATTACCGTAAATGGTATGCCAATTGTGCAAGGCCGAACCATGAATGCGGCAGTTGAACAAGTCGAAGTTTTAAAAGGCCCATCTTCATTGCTCTATGGCATTATGGACCCGGGTGGTGTGGTCAATGTCATTACAAAAAAACCTGAGACAACTCAGAAAACTGAACTTTCCGTTTACGGCTCAAGCTTTGCAGCAGGTAAAAATGGTTTAGGTGCAAGCATAGATACCACAGGCGCAATTAGCGATAGTAACTTTGCCTATCGCTTTATTGCCGATCATTCCGACGCCGACTATTGGCGTAATTTTGGTAATCTCAAACAGACTTTAATTGCTCCGTCTGTAGCATGGGATAATGGCCAAACTAAAGTGAACCTAAGCTATCAATACCGTCACTTTGATGTACCTTTTGACCGCTCTACCGTTTTTGACCCGAAAACCAACAAAGCCCTACCGATCTCTAAATATCAACGTCTAGATGAAGCTTTTAACCAAATGAAAGGCGAAGATCATTTGGCGCAATTGTTGGTAGATCATCAAATTAATGATAATTGGTCGGCTCACTTTGGTTATACCTACAACTATGAAACCTACGATGCCAACCAGTTACGTGTGACCAAATTAGATACAACTAAACACACCGTGACACGCCGTACCGATGCGACCTTAAATGCAGAAAGTATTGATAGTAATGCTCAAGCTTACATCAATGGTTCAACCAACCTGTTTGGTTTAAAACATGATATTCAATTCGGTTCAGACATTGAGTACCGTAAATATTTCCGTCCCGACATGGTTCGTGGCAATACCTCAACTTTAGATTATTTAAATCCAAGTTTTGGAACTGTTGAGCCATCTCAAAATGTTGTCGCTTCAGATAGTGACCAAACCGATAAACTGCATACCTACGGTTTTTATGTACAAGATGCAATTCACTTAAATGACAAATGGATTGCTGTACTTGGTGGACGTTACCTGAACTATCAGCAAACTGCTGGACGTGGCAGACCGTTTAAAGAAAATACCAATACCAATGATGATGCTTGGCTTCCACATGCAGGTTTAGTCTATAAGTGGAATGACCAGCTTTCATTCTATGGTAGCTATACCGAGTCACTTAAACCGTCTTCTTCTATTGCACCTTTGGGTGGCGATGCTGTCATTAATTCTGATGTTCAACCTGAACAAGCCAAGTCTTATGAAGTTGGCGCGAAATATGAGTTAAATGACCGTGTTAAAGCAAACTTTGCACTCTACGATATTAAAAAACGTAACGTTTTAGCTAAAGTGACTAACTCATCAACTGGTGAAGTTGAACTGCATACGACAGGTGCTGTACGTTCTAAAGGTGCTGAACTTGACCTAACAGGACGTGTAACCGACCAGCTTGATGCGACCCTCACCTATGCTTATACAGACGCAAAAGTGACTGAAGATGAAAGTGGCCTTGAGGGCAATCGCTTAAATAATGTAGCGAAAAACACTGCTTCTTTAGCATTGGCCTATAACTATGGTGAACTTTACAACGGTAATTTACGTTTTGGCGTAAGTGGTAATTATGTGGGTAAACGTGCTGGCGATTCGGAAAATACCTTTGACCTGCCTGACTATACTCTTGCCAATGCCTTTGTAAGTTATGACACGACTATTGCCAAACAAGCGGTCACGTTCCAATTTAACTTAAATAATATCTTTGACAAAACCTACTACACAGCTAGCGTCAATAATTTAGCCGTGTCTCAAGGTGACTCTCGCCAAGCGGTATTACGTGCAACCTTTAAATTTTAAAACATGGGATCAGAGCAGTGCCTAAAGTACTGCTCTTTTGAGAACATTATGAAAAAGCTTCTTTCCGTTGTCGTGTTGATTGGCACATTGTTTAGCTCAGCAGTTTATGCTCAAACACGAATTGCCCTCATCTCTCAAGTTAAAGGTGCATCGGCTGGTACAGATATTGCCATTCAAAAATACTTACAAAGCAAGGGCTATCAAGTTGAGGTATTAGATCAATCTGTTTCACCAAATAGTTTAAAGAACACAGACTTAGTCATTATTTCATCTACGGTTGCTTCTAAAAACCTTCAATCTGGTTGGCGTCAACTTCCCCTTCCACTCATGACGTGGGAAAACGATTATCTTGATGACTTGGCTATGACAGGTAAACGCATTAATAACGATTTTGGCGAAGTCGAGAAAGAACGTTATCTGTGGTTGGTCAATGCACCACACCCTCTCTCTGCGCATCTTCCAGCCGGAACCCGCAATGTATATAAAGCTCAAGCGCCTATGAGTTGGGGTAAGCCGGGTTTAGGTGCCACCATTATCGCAACGATTTATGGCCAACCTGAAAAAGTAGCAATTTGGGGATATGAGAAAGGTGCAACCATGGACTATGAATCTTTAGCACCTGCAAAACGTCTTATGTTCTTCCTTAACAATGACACCTTTATCAATCTATCTGACGATGGCTTAAAACTGTTTGATGCCTCAATTGAATGGCTCACCAATAAATAAAACTATTTGTGCAGCTCTCAAGGTTTCTCATTACACTTTGTAGAGCTGCAATTAATAAACAACATTTACGCGCACCCAATCTTCATACTTTGTAGCCTGAACATTAGTACTCGATGTAATTACCCCATGTATAGGAATATTTTCTTTCATACCTGTTGCTACACCTGAGTGCATTTTACTTGCTACATTTCCCCAAATTTGGGTATGACCAGCATCTTGATACAGTACATATGCCACAGAAGCAGGACTGGTGGCTGACTTAAGTTCAAAGTTATTGTCCGAGGTAACCGCCACTTGATATGGCGTATTTTGGCTACATTGGACAGATACATCGGTTCTTGCAGCAGCGACTGGCTGAGCGCGTACAACTGAACCAAAGTCTAAATTCCCTTGGGTTGAAACTTCACAAGTGTCTACAATGGTTAAGCTCACCTTTAAGGAAGTAGATGCATTTCCAGCATGTGCGCTATTTATTATCAGCATTCCCATAAGGGAAAATAAGGCGTATTTAATGACTTTCATTTCTTCTCCTTATCTTTTTTTGTTCTAATATCTACTCATCTTTATAATGTCATTTTTCTGTTTTACTAAAGAAACAGTTTCAGGGTCATTAAGTTATAAAACTTAATATCACCTACTGTCAATCGATAATAATCACATGATTTTCATATTATTCTTATAATTTGTGATGAATTAAACGTAATTTATTTAGTTTAAAAAGTAGTTAATATTTTTTTATTTCCATTCAATATAAATTAATTTTCTTCGGGTTTTACTTTTCTAAATACTTTAGAAAACCATTGTTTAATCTTAGCCCAATATTCCTTACCTAATAGAGCAATTGCAATTAAAAATAGAACCTCTCCTAGTACCATCAACCCTGTGATCACGGCGGCTTTATAAGGAATATCTAAAAAAGGAAGAATAGGAAACGAAATCCAATACAAGCCAACGAATCCTAATAAAACTAAGCCTATTTTCTTTTTGAGGTTCAATTGAGGACGTGTCATAAACAAATTTTAAACTTAAAAATTTATAAATCTCATTATTCACTTCTTTGTGTATAGAGCATTGAAAAAGTGTGTAAAAAGCATGGAGAAATAAAAATCTTTAAAAACCGAAGAATTCTGTCCATTCTCGCAATTGCATAAAAAAAGGCATCAAAATAATATAAGCCCCGATAGAATATAACTTTACATATTGTTTAGCTTATAGATTGAATACTAAGAAAACTGTGAAGTTAAATTTAAAATGAATAATTCTAGTGACTAAAACCATCCACTTTTAAATCGAGAATCCATTGATATGAAAAAATATTTATTATTACTTTTACTTAGCTTTTATTCGATTCATTCATTTGCTTCGGACAAACTACATGGCAGTGTTTGGAAAACCATTGATGATGCAACCAATCAACCTAGAGCACTCGTCAGATTTAGCGAAGACAAAAACGGTCTTCTCTCTGCAAATATTGAAAAAATTCTTGTTCCAAGCGAAGCCAACAAATGTACGATGTGTGAAGGTACTTATAAAAACAAATCTTTAATTGGTTTAACCATCGTCAAAAATTTAAAAAGTATAGGTAAAAATAAATATGACAAAGGATCCATTCTCGACCCTCAGTCAGACAAGACCTATCGCTTTAGCGTAACTGTATCGCCAGATGGTGAAAAACTCACCGCGCGTGGCTACATTGGTATTTCTGCAATTGGCCGTAACCAAACGTGGTATCGAGTTAAATAATTCATGAAGTAGCTTTTGACTAACTTTCTATAGCTACTCACCGATCATAATTAAAGTCTATATGTGCACTACATAAATTATATATGTAGACAGTGTTATGATCGGTACTTAGCCTGAATAATCAGCATAATAATAACGAATAGCGAAGGTATGGCAGCAATCACAAATAGATGGGTAATGACCAAAAATTGAGAGAGATACCCGCCAAATAAAGGCCCAATCACCGAACCCAAGCGGGCAATTCCAATACTCCAGCCCACACCAGTAGTACGAAGTGAAACTGGGTAATAACTGGCCGACAATGCATTAATGGCAGGTTGCCCACCAACAATGGCAAAGCCAGCAATAAAAATAATCATAAACAATAAAACGATATGGCTAACCGCATAGCCAATTAAAGCAACACTTATCACTGCGACTAAAAACACAGGAATTAATACTTTATAAAATCCAGTCTTATCAATTTTAAGACCCATTACCACACTACCAATCGTACCGCCTAATTGTAGAGTCGAGCCGATCATTAATGCCTGATTTAATGAAAGTCCTGACTCTTTGGCCAAAGTCGGTAGCCAGTTCGACAGGAAGTAAAGGCTGATCATATTTAAAATACTAATGATCCAGATGGAATAGGTAAAAAACGCACGCTTATTTTTAAACAACTCAAGCGGAGACTTTTTAACTTGAACTTCAGTGTTATTGATAATTTTTATTTCTGAATTAAACGTTAATGCGGGATAAAACTTCTTTAACCAAAACAAAATTTTAGGAGTGTTTTTGCTATTTTCACTCAAAAAATATAAAGACTCTGGCAGTTTAAAGAAGGTAATAAAGAAAATGATTAGAGGGATAATTCCGCCAAAGTAAAAAATTGACTGCCATCCTCCCCAAGGAACCAATAAGGCGGATATACCGCCTCCTAACATGGCTCCTACCGTATAGCCACAAGAAATGACCATCATGGTAAAAATACGAGATTTGTATGGAACAATTTCGGAGCTATAAGCCATCACATTTGGCATGATACCGCCTAAAAAAATTCCTGTAACAAAGCGGATTGCGGTCAGTTGTTCAATATTGCCTACATGGGGTGTTAACAGCATTAGCACCGAGAACATAAAGGTCGAGATAAGTAGTATCGGACGGCGACCAAACCGATCGGAAAGTGAACTTAATAAAAATGATCCGACAAATAAACCAAATAAGCTTGCGCTAAACACAACGCCTAGCATGGTTTTTTGAACGCCCCAGTCTTCTATAATCATTGGGGCTGCGTAAGCCATGGACTGGATGTCATAACCATCCATAATCATGAGTAATAAACAGGTGACCAGAATAAATTTTTGATAAGGTCCAACTTTCTGCTGATTAATCAAATCACTCAATGCAACTTCTTTCATGGTATTCCTTTCTCCATGAGACGCTTTAAATTAATTCCATTTTAATTATGATATACGTAATCTATTTACGATTAGCGTAAAACAAAATAGCACACCTCATCGCACGGCGTCTATGGTCTGCTCATCTCACAAAACCCCAAGCAAACCATATATCCTATTATTTAAATAACCCCCTTTACCTCAAACAAGTCGACTTAAAAAAGCACTCTACGGCTACATCCCTATGCTCCAGACTGTTCGAGCTTAAAACCTGTAGCAGCAAACCATCTATTAGGTTTACCACCATGTTGGCATCGAATTTTGGCTCATTAATTTCTCCGCTAAAAATCAGGTCAAAAATTTCATGGCGCAGCCACTTTCGGTATTCAACCGCCATACGGTAAGCCTGCGGGTGAAGCAGTTTTATTTCAAAAATAGCTTTAAGTAGAAGGTTATACAGGCTGTTTAAATTGGTATGTAAAACTATAATTTCTTTGAGTTTATCTTTTGACGTGTAGTAACGGTTTGAGTAGATGATAGAGAGCACTTCTTCTCTCAGTAGACTTTTTTGAAAGGCGATGCACATTTCGATTAAGCGTTCTTTCGAGCCAAAATATTTATAAAACGTGGATTTGGTGATGTTGGCTTCTTTAGCAATCAGGTCTACGCCTGAGGTGTGAAAGCCACGAGTGGTAAAGAGTTGGATTGCGGTTTGAATAACCTGTAATTTCTTGGAAGATAGTTCTAAAGTTGACATAGTTTTACCGTTATAAAATTCTTGTTGTGTCTAAATGAGATAAAAAGCCTGTGCCCTTTTTGGGAGAAAAAAAGGCACAGCAAAGCCGTAAAGACTGTGCGTGGCACATCTCAAGTTTTATTGTTGATGCAAGTTTTTTTGAGTCGTAATGACTTAAAGCCTGAAAACCCTACGGCATTCAAGCTGCTTTAATTTTTTAAGCTGTGTCGTTATAGCTTATGGCAAGGGCTGCCAAGAAATAATGGATGTGCAAAGCCAACTCCTTTTTATTGGGAGTTCCGCCAGACATTAAAATTATGGTGGCAGAACGGAAGAGGGTTGACAGACTGGTCAAACGAGCCAGCACACCCGTAGGTGTCCCCCTCCCGTTCCACCGCAGAGGGGGCGAGAGTGGCTAAACACTAAAAGTATAAAACCTTTAATGCTCGTTTGATTCAGCCTGTCAAAGCCGGCTGGCAATGTGGCCAGCAGGCAAAGGATAGTGCTCAACCCTATTGCAGTCAAGCACGCAAAATGACATTTGTTTTAAAATAGATCATTAAAAAGTAAGGATAAATAATGAGTTGGTTATTGTTAAGTGGGGTTTATAAAATGGGTGAATTAAAAATATTATAATTAATTTTTCATTAGCAATAATACATATTGCTAGCGGTGACTCTTATGAGATGAACTTATATTTATAATGAAATAGAAGTTAAAAAAATTCTTATTTTCTTAACTTCTTAGTTTGGTTATCTATTTAAATTAAATAACTTTATTAATTAAAAAAAGAAACAGCTTCATCTATTAAATCCGCGACTTCAACTGGCTTGGAAGCTAATGAAGCATGGCTCGCATCTAAAGAAATAACTTTTTTAGCATTTAACCTAGAAGACATAAACTCTTGATTTTCTGGACTAATCATTCGATCCTGAGTAGAAATTTGATACCAAGAAGGTTTAGTTTTCCAAGCGGGTGATGAAATCGTGTCGCCGAAGGTGCTTGCTAACGGAGCTTTTTGTGTTACTCCCATCACTAGACCTTCATCTTCTGTTAAGTCTTGACAGAAGCTTTCATGAAATTTGTCTGCTTTAAGCCAAAGGTAACCATCACTATCTGGTGATAAATTAGGAGCAGCGAGAGGTAGATGCTTTTGCGTAATCTCCCCTGGACTCTCATTTGTATCAGGAGCAAACGCTGCTATATAGACTAGACCAACTACATTTGGAAGGTTACCAGCTTCAGTAATAACAGCACCTCCATAAGAGTGCCCAACTAAAATTACGTCGCCATCAATCTGATCTATCATTTTCTTTGTACGTTCAACATCATCAGCTAGTGAAGTTAAAGGTAATTCAACTGCTTGTAATGAGGTAAAACCTCTGTGGGAAAGTTCAATAATAACTTTACTCCAGTGAGCAGCGCCTCCCCAAAAGCCATGTACTAATATAATTGTTGGTTTATTACTCATTGTTTTCTCCTAGCTTTTGCTATGATATTGAAATCAATAAATTAAATTAGAAATATTCACACATGAAGTTCAAACAACCTGATCAAATATCAAACTATAAAATCTTCGTAAAATGATTATTTGCTATAAAACTACTTTTCACAATTACCAAAACAGCATATTTTTTTGCAGAAACATTTTTTTTGATGAGATGTAGTGAGATGGATAATGAACAAG
>NZ_JBIUCP010000066.1:0-16015 GCF_044538765.1 Acinetobacter sp. ABJ-A23_2 | reverse complement strand
ACTTAATATTGTTCTAATTATTTTCAAAAGTGATAAAAACTCTTGCTTATTGTTAGCATTAGCATTAACGAATTTTAAATGAAAAAACTTATGATTTGAGTTTAAAACCGTACCATCTGAAATTTCAAATGCAAACTCTTTACTATCCCAAACAATTTTTTTATCTTCTATTTTTAGTTTATCGTATGACTTCAACAAAGATTTAAAACTAGAGATAGATTTACAAAAATCGCCATCTGAATCAATTGTACATAAATATTCAACTTTGTAAGACTTTGCACTATTTGATGTCATGGTTAGAATTTCTATATTTGATTAAGTAAGTATTTAACATAAATATCCTAAAAAAATTTTTAAAAATCAACACTTTTTTATCTCAATAAACCCATACCGACAATGCAACACAGCCAAGCCACATTTCACATCACTACGTGCATCTGATTGCGAACGATCCTCTCTGACCATCTCCGGCCATGACTGCCCGCGGAAGTAACGATCAATAATCGCATCCATCCATTCGTCCATGATTTCGCTCTGCCCCATTAAATCTAAAACCAAGCGCTGCACAGCACGGGCTTCATTGTCATCAATTTGGCACTGGGTTTTAGATTTGGTTTTACGAAATGGGTCTAATTCACTCACAAAGTAATTGGCAATAATTTCTCTTTGTTTCTTCTTACCCAACCGTTTTAGACGTCATTGCTTTTCGGCCTGCACCATCGCTGAGGCAATTGGATTGCTATATGCGCCAGAAGGAATACCGGTAAAACTCTTTTGATCTAGCCATTCACCGAACTGATATAACCAACCTTCCAGATCGAACCGAGACCAGTCCACTGAGTGCATAACATGCTTCTTATCGATCATTACTGTCATTCATTTCCCCCAACCATTTTCTCTATCGGCTGAACCGCTAAACCTGACTTAACTTGTTCTGTACTGAACCGTAAAACTGTAAAACCCATCATTGCCGCCGAGTTGTATTTCTCCATATCCCCTATATAGCCTTTGCCTCTTGTGTGACGCCCACCACCTGCTATCCAGATCCCCCCTTCCACCTCAACCAAAATCTTCGTACCGGTAATCAGAAAATCTGCTCTCCATTTCCGTTTTAGATGAAATTTATATTCCTGTTCAAAACCGATCTTGCAAGCTTTTAAGTGTGTTGCCAGTACCGTCTCGCCTTCACTTGGCTGTCTGGTACCTTGCTTTGCTGAACGGCGCTTCTTTGTCTTCACTGGAAATAATTCACGGTATTCAGCTAAACTCATGCTAGACATACAAGCCCCTTTCAAAAGCGTAGAGCTCACCATCCAAGAGCGCTACGTTGACATCGTAGAGGTCTGTCATGTTGCCCCCTGCAATGTGCCTTTGAACCCGACTTGCTTGAGATACGGTTCCCATTGCTTGGCCTGAGCTAGATCGCTGAGTTTTGTTGATCGTAACTTTCTTCTGCAGCTGCAAACTAGCTTGCGAACTCAGGATGTTGTGAGAGTTTTTCAGCGAAGGTATGAATCTGTTTTGTCACTCAATTGGTATGGTGTGCCTGGCGAGCATCGAACCAGCGACCCTAAATTTCGGAAATCTAACTGTTCACGTGTTTAATATTTATCACATACGTTAAGTCTGCAAAGTGGTAATGCATGAGTTCATCACAAAGATTCTTTGCAGGATTGTAACATCTACTCATAGTGGGCTTTTTATTACTAACCGTTTTGCCTGAGGTGGTCTTGGAACTCTTGATCGTGTACTTTGCCATAATTAACTGGGTCGTAAACGTATCCAGTTAATATAAAACTTAAGCCTCAGCTCCTAAATACCAATTTTTCCAAGAACTGGTTCCCCTAGTTTCAATTGATACAGTTGGAATCAATTTATCTTTTAATATTTCAGTTTGTTCAACCGCTTTAGCAAGTCTTGCTTTAACGGAATGAATGCATTCTCGGTCACCAAATTCGCAGCGGTCTAAAGTTGTACCGCCACAAGGCCCGTTGGCTAAACCTTTTGGACACGTTTCAGGGCAAATATATAAAGTATTGCTTAGACGACACTGACCACAGCTTTCACAACCGACTAGGCTATGTTTACTCAGCACTTCTGTTTTAAGTAATACCTTAGCGACTAAAGCATTTTCCCAAAATGATGCTTTAAAAATAAACCGTCCAACGCCTTTAGCAATTTTTGATCCAAATATTGCTTCATGCATAACATGTAGCTGGCGATATTTAATTAATTGTTTAGACGTTGGCTGACGTGAAAAACGAGTAATTTCAGGCGAAAACTCTTTGCCTGTCGTGACTTGCCAAAGTGAATTCCAAAGCTCTTCTAAAGCTTTAAGCTCCAAATGTCTGTATTGCTCAATGTAGCTTTCAAGCAGCATTTGCTCTTCTGGTTTGTGACAAGCAGATAAATGAATTCCTGCAAACCCTAAATGTTTACATATCAAAATCTGTAAAGCACAGCGCAAATAAACGCGGTCTGTATGCCCTGCCTGTTTTTCATCTGCCAAGACTTTTAGCATGTGTGGAGTAATTACAATACCAGCAACTTTATGCTTCACCATAAAATTGGCACGGCCTAAAGTTAGTGGCATGACGCAAGCCAGTATTTGCTGTGAATAATTGTTCTTGGTTAAAAATGATTTGGCTTGCTTTAAGGCTTCAATATCATAGCCCAATTGGGTAATGATAAAGTCAGCGCCTGCTTTAATTTTCTTATGTAGTTTTAAATACTGTGCGTCACGCTCAGCTTCAACATATTTAAATGGGTTAAAAGCAACCCCAATACGGAACCCGCCATGTTGCTTGGCAGCCATTACGGCGTTTACCGACTCTAGGTATCTACTACGAGGCTGTCCATCTCGACCATTATGGTGTTCTTTGAGTTTATCGCCTGTAAGCAATAACAAGTTTTGAATATTGGCTGCTTGAGCTTGTTCTAAAAAGCGCTCAAAGTCTTGTATGTCTCGGGCCTTACCTGAAAAGTGTAAGACTTTATCGATTGAGTCAGGGTAACTTTTGCTGGCTTCAAGCGGCGCGATATCATGATCTGAATGTACGCGATCTGCCAATGTCATTGCAGCCGGATACCCTGCAAACTCATGTTTCACAGGATAAATTTCATGCAGTGAAGTGAGATATTCTACCAATACAAAAAACTGATTTTGTTGGAAACAGGGAGAAACGTGTGACATAGGCAAAGTGCTGATCAAAACATGACATCAATCATAAGCGGGGCATTATAAATCAAAGTGCATCAAGATGCGCTAGTCAGAAAGCTCATTGTTTTGCTTATCTTCACCCTCTTTATTCCTGGGTAATTCGAGTGAGCGAGGAAATATAAAATCGAAAGAATCGAGTGCATAGCGGTAAAGCTGAGCTGGTCGTTTGCCTACAATTTTACTGTGATTGGTTTCTTCAACTGCACCTGCTTCTATCATACGGCGCCTAAACGCTTTTTTATCTAAGGATTGCCCAAGAATAATTTCATAAATGGTTTGCAGCTCAGTCAGCGTAAATAACTCGGGCATAAGACTGGCTGGTAATGCGGTATAACGAGTTTTATTGGTGAGACGCTCTAAAGCTAAGCTGAGCAATTCATTATGATCAAACGCCAACGCTAAATCTTGTGCTTTTGCTACAGGCACCCATTCACTGTACTCAGCTAAGGCTTGATGTTGATAAGCATTAAAATCAATTAAAGCAAAATACAAAATGGTTACGGCCCAGCCACGCGGGTCACGTTTAGCATTACCGACAGAAGCAACTTGTTCCAAGTAAGGTGAAGCAATCCCTGTTTTTTCGACCAGCTTACGATAAGCCGTGGCCATCAAGTCTTGATCATGCTTTAAATCGGCAAAACCACCTGGTAAAGCCCATTGGTCTTTGGCTGGAAAGTTGGGTCGCTTAATGAGTAATACCTGCAATTGACCATTAAAAACCGAGAAAATAGCCATATCGACCGTGAGTAAAGGTGCGTCATAATCTCGGCGATCATAACTGGCAAGGAATTCTTGTTCAGTTTGAATAGTCACGTTCAGCCTCTCAATAAAAATGATGAGCCGATACTCATGCAACGGCTCATCTAAACTTAGTTATGCGATGGATAAACGCTCACGAATTTGATCCAAAGTACACTCATATTGAAGTTTACCATTTTCAAAGACTGTTTTTAGTGCTCCACCTCGTTCTTGTTCGGCTGTTTGCTCATCAAATAAGGTAAAACCATTTTCACTTTCTTCAATGCGTAATAGACCTTTCGCAGATTTTTTCACACCTGAGTCAGTAATTGGGTCTTTAAACAGCTCACGGCCTACACCATTCACTTGTCCCCAAGTCGCTTTCACAGCAAACCCAAAGGTATCGCGAGTTAAATAGTTATAGGTAAAGCTGCCGATACCAAACACCAAGTTGTTTGAAGCAAAGCCTTTGGCTTCTAGCCCTTCCAAAATACGCTGTGCACGGTCTAGGGTAATGGAGTCACCGTAAATTAAACCGACACGTTCATTAAGCACCTTATAGCCTTGGTCAGTTGTTGTACCGCCAAACACGTCCCATAAACATGCAACTGCGCCTTTATAAGCTGGGCTGCCGACTTCGGCGTCTGGGTCACCACAAATAATTTTAACAGGGTCACCAGAGTCTGGACGGAAAACCAATTTAGCCAAGCCTAAAGCATTGGGTTGTCTTGCTAAAATTTCAGATTTTAAAGCTACCGTAAACTCGGTAATCACTCGCCAAAAATCCCAAGTGTCAGACACGATGCTGACAACACCAGACGGATAAAGCTCACAGATTAAACGCTTAAAGGTTTCTAGTTCGCTGTTTTCTGTACCCATACACATCACACTGTGTTCGGTCGCTGGTACAGATACGCCAATCACACCTGTTGCATTGTAATATTCTTCTGCGTAGTCGATTGAAGCAACTGAGTCTGTTCCAATAAAACTAGTTAAGTGGCCTACACCAGATTGCGCCGCATCATAAATTCCACTCATGCCACGGCTACTAAAGTCGTGTCCTTGCACAGGTACAAAATCGAGTGGTGCACCAGTTTTGACGGCATATTGAGTTAATAAACGTTTGTACTCGTAGGCAATCGTTGCGGTAGTACAGCTTTTCCAAAGCTCAGCACTTAACACGGTTTCAATATAGTTAGTTAACCAAAAGAAACGTGAATCGGTATTAATTACAGTAAGCACGGGTACACGCATATTGACGCGGCTGCCTTCTGGCAATGCTTTAATGCGTAAAGGTAAATAGCCCAAGTCGTGTAATGCTTCAATGTGGTCAACCGGTACAGCACCTTCACCTAATGAGCTATCCATACGGCGTTTATATGCAGCCACCACTTTATCTTTAGGTTGTTTAAAAAAGCCTTCATTCCATGTATCGATTAAAAAGTGTTTGATAAAACCCTGAAGTCCAAAGAACACAACTTTATCGTCGAAGTCAGGCAACATTTTTGCGAGTCGAGATGAACGCGGCGTAAAGTTTGCGTACACGTACTCTGTGCCTGCTGGATACTGACGTCTGTGATCCGCTTTATAAAAATCGATAGCATTTAATGGATTCAATTTAATAGTCATCTTTATTCTCTTTATTTTGCTGCAAAAGCAATTACTGAAATTTTGTCTGATGGTTGTTGTGGAAAGCTGTCCGAGGTAAACAGTTGGTCAAGCAACCCATCAAAAACCTCTATTCCTTTACTGAAAATACCGTGGGTCACATATAGAACGACCTTATGGCAATTGAGGCGACGGAGTTCTTTGGCAATACCAATAAAGGTTGCACCGCCGTCACAAATATCATCGGTAATGACCGCTGTTAGGCCTGATAAATCAGTCGCATGTACATGCGTACCTAAAATTTTGCCAGTTACTGGGTCACGTTTTTTATCACACTGAACAACAGTGATGGGTTGTTTGCGCTCCAGATTAAAAGCATCTGCAACCATTTGTGTGCGTGCTTTTGCGCCTTTGTCTGGGCAAATCAGTACTGTTTTTTCATCTTTTAATAATGTGCTTAGCACTTCACTCTTTGCGATGATGTCAACTGAACTCACATTTACAACTTCACTAAAAGAAGTATTGGCAGCGAGTAATGCTGTTGTTACTTCACTATGGCAGTCCCAAACAGTCACCTTGCCTTGTTTGCCCGCTTTTTTGTCGGCATTGATGTTGAGTAGCTTCGTCATCACATCAAGTGAAAATGCTTGGCCTACTGCACAAATACGATCCTGACGTGCGTATGGAAAATACGGAATTTCTAGGTCAACGGTTAAACCCTGATTCAGCAATATATTTTCAAGTAACAAATAGTCCATCACATCGTGACTTGAGGTCATTTTGGCGCGAACCAATACGTTGCCAGATAATGAACCTAACGTTGTTTCATCAATTTGAATATGACGCTCGCCACCAGAAAACTGCGTGAATTTCACTGGAATTTCATTTCTTGCCGCATCTAAAAGCTGGATAGCCATATCATCCCCTTTTTGTCTGATGACCTTCGATGAATATATAGTGGCACAAAGCCAATATATATTGCAAGTCTAATTTTTAAACTTTTTTCAAAGCCATTTAAGACATAAAATTTGCAGTTTTAGAGCATTTAGAGATTTTTTATTTAAGAATAATATTCTTTAAGATATTGAAATAAAAAATTAATTTACGAAAAGCATGACGAGTAGAACTATTATTAAAAGTAGCGGATATAACTTTGCCCGCCATAAATCAGGTAGTTTTGAAATAAATTTTTCAATAAAAAAAGGAAACCATTTAGGTCTCCTCATACTCTACACAGATTGGTTAACCCGAATCAGAGACTTGTTAATATGCTTCTGAATTAGGTTGCCAAATATCGATCAAGGTTCTGTAAAGCAAAGCTGATTACTGTCGCTAACTCTTCTTTGGAATATCCATCTCTTGCTTGAACAGATAGCCCATGGAGAACAAGCGCGTAATATTGCCCTAAGATTTTAGGGTCCGCCTCTGCCACCAATTGTCCGTCTGATTTTGCCTGAACAAATCGATCGACCAGACTTTGGCCCCGTGCAATACGCTGTGCTTTCATCCATTCCAAAACAGCTTGGTTTTCTTCACCTAACACACTCGCTGCCGACACAACCATACACCCATACGAATGGTTGGTTTGCGTGTAAAGCGCTAGTGCATCTTGAAATAATTGGTTTATTGCATCCTTAATATTTTTTTGCTTTAAAGCATTTAGCGCGAAATTACCTTCGTTGTTTTCATAGTGATTTACGGCCTCTCTAAACAAGGCCTCTTTTGAGCCAAACGCTTTATAAATTCGAGCTGAGGCAATCCCCAAAACTTCAACTAAATCTGACATTGATGTGCCTTCATAGCCGTGAAGCCAGAAAAAATCTCTCGCTTTTACGAGGGCTTCTTCTCGATCAAACTCTCTTGGTCTGCCAGCCATAATGACCCTTTATCAAATTGAGTACCTCTTTTTATTATTATTCGAAAAAAATATTTTCACAAATAAATCAATGAGATTTATTCAAAATACTCTCGTTTTGTTTTGATTTTCAAATAAAAAGTTGTTTTTATCCAAAATTAAGCCTATTGTTTGTCGATCGACAACTAATTAGGTTTTATTATGAAAATCATCAAAGGCCCAAGTATTCATCTTGCTCAATTTAGTGATGATGTTTTCCCTTTTAACCGTCTAGAAGATATTGCTGCTTGGGTAGCAAACCAAGGCTTTGAAGCGGTACAACTTCCTGCTTGGGATAAGCGTTTATTTGATGTCAATTTGGCAGCAGAAAGCCAAGATTATTGCGATGAAATATTAGGTACTTTAAGCAATCATGGCTTAAAAATTAGTGAGTTAACGACTCATATTTTTGGGCAATTAATGGCTGTACACCCTGCTTATGACTCAATGTGCGATAACTTTGCCCCATCTCATTTGCATGGTAATTCAGCAGCTAGAACCGAGTGGGCAAAACAACAAATACTCGCTTCAATTCAGGCATCTGCCCGCTTAGGTCTTAAAGATATGGGGACATTTTCAGGCTCTTTAGCATGGCCTTATGTATTTCCATTTCCTCAAAGACCATCAGGGCTTATTGAAACAGCGTTTGATGAATTAGCACGTCGTTGGCTTCCGATTTTGAATGCTTGTGATGAACAAGACGTCAACCTTTGCTATGAAATTCACCCCGGTGAAGATTTGCATGATGGCATTACATTTGAAATGTTTTTAGAGCGGACTCATAACCACCCACGTTGCCATATTCTTTTTGACCCAAGCCATTTTGTTTTACAGCAACTGAACTATGTGGAATATCTCGATATCTATAAAGATTTCATTCGCATGTTTCATGTTAAAGACGCCGAATTTAACCCAACAGGTCGCCAAGGAATGTATAGCGGCTATCAAAGCTGGGGAAATCGAGCGGGTCGATTCCGTTCTACGGGTGATGGTCAAGTTGACTTTAAAGCAATTTTTTCAAAGTTAGCACATTACGACTACGAAGGCTGGGCCACATTAGAGTGGGAATGTTGCCTCAAAAATAAAGATGATGGCGCACGCGAAGGTGCCGAATTCATTAAGCAAAATATTATTCATGTCACCGATAAAGTGTTTGATGACTTTGCTGCTGCCCCTGTGAATCAGACTCAAATTAATCAGCTATTGGGTATTTAAGGAAGTGTAAGAGAAATCAACATGAAAACTCAATTATTCAATGAAAACTCACATAACGAATTCCAACATCATTACATTCACATCGAGAGTAAAAAATTACACTACGTCACCTTAGGTGAAGGCCCAGCGGTATTACTGATTCCGGGCTGGCCGCAAACATGGTACGCATGGCACAAAGTCATGCTTGAGCTGGCGCAACAAGGTTATCAAGCCATCGCTGTTGATTTACCCGGAACAGGAAATTCAGCTCCACTGGATGGAAGTTACGATACGGGGCGTATTGCTAAAATTTTATCGATGCTCATGACTCAACTTGAATATCCAACTTATTCGGTTGTTGGCCACGACATTGGTATGTGGGTTGCCTATGCACTTGCATCTGACTTTCCTGAATCAGTCACTCGTCTTGCGGTCACAGAGGCTGTGATTCCCGGTTTAGCACCCGCACCTCCTATTTTTGTTGAGCCGAGTGAAAACATTTTTCTTTGGCACTTCATGTTTAACCAAACCCTAGATTTACCCGAAGCTTTAATTGCAGGCCGTGAAGATACTTATTTAAATTATATGTTTGATAAATGGTCGTGGCACAAAGATAAAGTGGCGACTGAAACTTATATCGAAGCCTATAAAATTCCGGGTCGTTTAACGGCGGGTTTTAATTATTACCGCTCTATTCCAGAGACTATTCGTCAAAATAAAATCAGAGAAACTAAAAGTTTAGATATGCCAGTTTTAGTCATAGGCGCTGAACATGCTACGGATAATGCACCGTATGAAACCATGAAAAAGGTTTCACCACATTTAACCAGTGCGATTGTAAAAGACTGTGGTCATTTCATTATGGAAGAACAGTCAGAAGTATTTAGCTCACTCATTTTAGATTTTTTGCAGCAGGAAAAAAGCCATGCCACTACTTGCTGAAATTGAAAGCTGGCTTAAGTCTAGACCAACCTCACAGGCTGTAAACTCATTACAAGAACTTAGGAAGCAAGTAAACAAAGACATTATTGATCAGCAAGGTATTCAGCATGATGCAAGCTATCAGCAAAGTTTTTATGTTGCTGTGTCAGATGGTGCCGAAATTGAAGTGCGTGTTTATGTTCCCTATTCGCTCGAAAATGTTGAGCAACGGTCTGCTTTAGTTTTTGCACATGGTGGCGGTTGGTGTCTCGGAAGCTTAGATGCATGGAACCGCACTTGTCGGTTGTTAGCAGAATCTATTCAACACGTTGTATTTTCTGTGGACTATCGCTTAGCTCCAGAGTTTAAGTTTCCAACACCTTTAAATGATTTTTTTACAGCATTTCGCTATATCCATAAGCATGCTTCACTATTTGGAATTGATCAAAACTGTATAGCTGTAGGTGGTGATAGTGCGGGCGCAAATATAGCTGCCGCCGCATGTTTAAAGGCAAAACAACACCCAGAAATTATGGTGAGCCATCAACTTCTTTTCTACCCAGCTTTAGATGCCACGATGAGTAGCAATTCGTATAGCCGATACGCCGAAGGCTATGGTTTGGAGTCATCCACAATGGTTTATTGCTGGAATCAATATGTGCAAGAGGAAAATGAAAAACAGAATGAACTTGTAAGTCCGTTACTCGCTCAGTCTTTAGATGGACTGCCAAATGCAACCATTTTTGTTTGTGAATATGACCCTGTTCGGGATGATGGTGAAAGATATGCTCAAAAACTATGGGATGCTGGTATTCAGGTGAACTTTCATTTATTAGATGGAATGATTCACGGCGCGATTCACATGACAGCAATTACCTCAGAAGCAAGAACGATCTATAGTAAAATTGCACTATAACCATCTATTCATAGCTAGCATTTATAAATACGTAATATGTTGATTTATAGGTGCTAGCTACGGTAACAAATTAAATCAATAATTAATTGCCAACAAGCATCACCAGCAAAACCAAGATTAAAAGTAATGGATACAACTTTGCACGCCATAAATCAGGTAGTTTTGAAATAAATTTTTCTGAAAAATATAGCCCAATCCATGTTCCTGCAACCAAGAATAAGGCAGCTTCTAACCAGATTAGACCGATAAATCCACTAGGTGCCCATGTAGATTGCCAAAGTGACAATACACAATAGGTCAGCGTTGCAGTTAAAGACAAAGGCAGCGTGAGAATATTTGCAATAGCCGCGGCCTCTGCCATAGAACTACCCCGACGCCGTAATAAAGGAACTGTCATTACGCTTCCTCCAACCCCTAAAAGTGCTGCAACCCAGCCGATAATTCCGCCTTTAATGAGTTCAGTGTTTTGACCATAGTGTTGCTTTTGCCTTGATGCCACCATAAAGCCTGGTCGGTAATAACAATCAATAATGGTTATGAACACATAACCCATAAATATCCAACGAAGCCAACTGCCATTAAACAATGAGGCCATTACAGCACCGACAACTCCACCAAATGCGATACCACTCCATAAAAAGCGGATTTTTTGCCAATCAATCTGTCCGGACCGATAGTGCCGAAAGGTTGCAAAACTTGCCGAACATAGCATGACAAAAGCTGATGTAGCTACGGCGATTTGCATGGCATGTATGCCGACACTACTTTCACTGCTCCACTTTTGAATAATGACTGTATAAAGCAAAGGCACAGCAACAAATCCGCCGCCAAAGCCAAATAACCAAGTGGTTATGCCTGAAAGTAGTCCAAATAAAAATAGCTCATATAGCATCGTTATCTTCCTCATATTTATAGAGGCATGATATAAAATAGCCCTGTGGCAAACTAACGTAGAAAAGCCATTTTTTTATTTATTTCAGACAAAAATATATGCGTAATATTCCAATTAATGAGGTAGACCATCTACCGCAAGCAGTTCTAGCGTTAGGGTCAGATTATCCTGCTGATACTTTGTTATATACGCATAGCCATCGCCGTGCTCAGTTCTTATATGCACCCGAAGGCCTCATGAAAGTTGAAACTGAAGATGGACAATGGCTCGTGTTACCGTACAGCGGTGTATGGATACCCGCAGGCAAACCACATCAGGTATGGCTATCTAAAGTCAGTACTTATAGTTTGTATATAGAAGTGAGTAATGCCCCAAGACAGGCAAACTATTGCGAGGTCGTGCAAGTTTCACCGTTAATGCATCAGTTACTGATTCAAGCAAATCAACTGCCTGTTGACTACCAACGTTCAGGTCGTGACGGCGCTGTTATCGATTTATTGTTATATGAATTAGAAGCTGCACCCGCGTTGCCTCTATTTATTCCATTGCCTCACAACACATTACTATCAAAACAGTGTGCTGAGTTTATGGAGCATCCCGATATTCATAGCAGCCCTAAAGATTGGGCAAATAACCATAATAAAAGTGAGCGGACTTTTCACCGTTGGTTTAAGTCAGAAACTAGCATGTCCTTTCAGGCTTGGCGTAATCGGGTCTGCATCATCTATGCTTTAAATGCCTTAAAAGAGAATATCTCAATTACGGAAATTGCCTTTAGTTTGGGCTATGAACACTCGGCAGCTTTTACCGCAATGTTCAGTAAAATTATGGGTTATCCACCTACCCATTTTCAAAAAAGATTTCATGCACATGATAAAGCACTATAAAGATTTACTCATGTGAATGGTGTCATAGGTCTCAATCCACTCACGTTTAATGACATCAAAGCCTTGTAGACGCCAAAACTTTTCAGCCGCTGGCAAAAATGGATGGGTATGCAAATACAAAGTGGTAATTTCATTCTTTTGTGCATGGCTAAACAACATTTTACATAGCATGGTTGCGATGCCATTGCGGCGGTATTCAGGCAATACAAACAACTTAACCACTTCCACTGTATTAGAAGGCAAATTTAAATCAAAACGATGGTCATACGCCCGATATGCAATAGTGCCAATAATACGGTTTTTATCTTTTACCGTAATAAAGCAACCTAATGGATCATTAACATAATATTGCCCAAAATTTTTTAAATCTTTGGGAACTTGCCCATGATAGATTTCTGGAAATAATAAATGTCTTGTATAAAGTGCAAACTCTACAGCAGATGCATAGTCTGATTTGTCTGCTAGATGATAGTGAAAAGTCATATTTATAGCCAAGAATAATCAGGGATAACAATGGTTTTGTCTTGAATCATGGCTTCATGGAACTCAACATCATAGACACTTTTTAAAAACTTCGGATCGGTGATTCGTGTTTTAGACTCAGGCTTAACTACTTCGTGTTGGCGCATAAAAAACAAATGATCTGCAAATAAAAAAGCCAAGTTGGGATCATGCATAATTGCAATCACCGTAAAATTTTGTCGCGACAACTGACGCAATTTTTTCATTAAATAAGACTGGTAATAAACATCGAGATGATTGGTTGGCTCATCAAGCAAAATCACTTTGGGTGCTTGCACTAAAATGCGCGCAATCATAACCAATTGCCTTTCACCACCTGATAGTTCTGTATAAGAACGTTCACGTAAATGCTCAATATCTAAATCAAGTAAAGCTTGATCTACACGCTCCCAGTCTGATTTTGAAGGTCTATATCTGCTAAAAGCAGCACGTCCCGTAATTACTACATCCTTAACTAAAAATGGAAATACGGTTTTATGAAACTGCGGTAAAAAGCCAAGTAACGCAGCCCGATCTTTACCTTTAAAGTCTGATAATGGTTTTCCAGAGTAACGGATCAACCCATCTTTTACAGGTTCTAAGCCAGCCATCAATTTAAAAAGTGTCGATTTGCCACAGCCATTGCGCCCTAAAATGACGGAAAACTGATTTTCAGGAAAATCCAAGTGAATATTTTTGAGAACCTGTTTATGCCCATAGGCATAATTTAACTGATCAATTTGTATCATGCCCAATGAGTCCTCTGTGTTTTCATTAATAATAAGAAAAATGGTGCGCCAAGTAGCATGGTAAAAATACCAATTGGTATTTCAAACGTCAGTAAAACCCGAGAAAAGTTATCAATCAACAGTAGAAAACTGCCGCCCAACACCATATTGGCAGGAATACTGTAGCGGTGATCTGGCCCAACCAACATTCTTACAATATGCGGCATAAACAGTCCATATAAACTAATAATGCCAGCCGCTGCCACAGAAGTTGACGTACATACAGTCACCAGCGCAATTAAAAGAAGCTGTTCCCAGCGTGGGTTAACACCAACCGCCTGTGCTTCTTCAGCACCAAGTGCCATTAAGTTTAAGCGCCAACGCATCGCAAATAATCCAGCAAGACCAATACAGATTGGTAGCACGGCATATTGAACTTTTTGCCAAGACGCCTGATGTAAGTTGCCCATCGTCCATTGCACAATGGCTTGCAGTTTAAATGGATCACTTAAGTATTGAATAACTGTAAGTCCTGCCAAAAACAGCCCCGAAACAATCATGCCCGATAAAATTACCATCACTAAAGACGTCTGGCTTTCATGTTTTTGATGCGCAAATAAATACGTTAAGCCAACAGCACAAATACCAAAAATAAAGGCTGATAAGTTTGGCGAAAGCCAACTTAAAGAAAGTGCTAAAGCTGCACCAAACGCCGCACCAGATGAAATACCGAGCACATATGAGTCAACTAAAGGATTACGAAACAATGCCTGTAAACCATTTCCCGCAGTTGCTAACGCAGCTCCCACCATAAAGGTCAGTAAAATTCTGGGTAATCTGACATTGACCAAAATGTTTTGCATCAGCCTAAATTGCTCAGCATCAAAATATGGTGTATCAAACACTGCTTGCACACCCCACCGCAAATAGTCCCATGCACTCAATGTTTGAGTTGGCCCTATGAGCAACGAGATAAAAATCATCACGAACGGTAATGGGTAAAACCAATAATATTTCAGCTTTTCCATATTCATTGCACCAATGCTTTGGCAAGGTGCTCACCATACAACTTAGTTAAAATACGCTGTTGTAAAGCACTTACTGGTAAATCAGACTGTTCAGGATAAATACTGTGATTCAAATAAATCGCCGTAATAATGATTTTGATGGTATGTGGGTTATAAATAAATGCAGGACTCAAATTAAATACCTTACGGTTTTGTACGGCACTTAAGCCTTGTAATTCTTTTCGTTCATAAATCAGTTTTGGGTTGGTATTCCAAAGCACAATATTGTCAGGGTTCCATTCAATGAGGGTCTCGGGATTTACATTGGGTTGGTTAGCAGCAGTCTGAACAATATTGTAAGCACCTGCCAGCTCAATAAAGTCATTGGTAATTGACTCCCGTCCCGAAGTGGAAAAAACTCGGCCACCAGACCAAGCATAGTAAATCGATTGTTTATTTGGCTGACGGGCCGTTTTGGCTGCGACTTCTGCCACAATTTCATCAGAGAAATTTAAAATTTCCTGAGCTCGCTTTTGGGCGCCGCTCAGAATAGCAATTTCAGACAGCTCTTCTTTCACTTGCTGGTAGGTACTGGACTCCATGACATATACAGCAATACCAAACTGCCGTAACAGTTCAATCGTTTGGGTTTGCCCGCTTCCCAAAATCACTAGATCAGGTTTTAACAATACAAGACTTTCAATATTGGTTGTATTGGCACCTTGTGAAGGCGTTGCAAGCTGTTTATTGGCAATGCGTTGATCTATTTTTGAATAGGCGTTAAATAATAAAGGTTGAATGTATACTTCGGCTGGTATGCCAATCACTTTATGGCCTTGCCCTAGCATATATAAGCCATCTAAACCTGACTCAAATAGAGAAACAATTCTTTGCGCTGGCTTGGCTACACACACTTTTGTATTTGTACTATCAAAAACGCATATCGAATGGGCTGCTAAGTTTTCTTGAGTTTTTCTATTTTGCTCAGATGAAGAACATGCACATAGAATGAGTAAAGTGAGTACCGAAGCCCAAAACCTCATTACACCACCTCATGCACAAATACAGTGCAAAATAAAAAGATGTGTCTATTTGGTGCATTTTTCATGTGAAAAAAACACCATAAGAGAGCAAGACGGTTTGAATTATCATTTATAGGGTATCAAATTAAATGTTCTACTAAAGATAAGAGTAATTAAGCAATAAAAATGCCAATATTAAAAAAATATATTTACAAAGCGAAATAATCAGTTAAAAAACCTATTTTCTCATGAAATTAAACAATGCCAACCTAATTTTTATTATTTATTATAAATCTTGATAATTTTTAAACTAATTTAAACAACCCAAACAATTAAATATCAAATAACAAAATCACAAAACACAAAACACAAAACACAAAACACAAAACACAAAACACAAAACACAAAACACAAAACACAAAACACAAAACACAAAACACAAAACACAAAACACAAAACACAAAACACAAAACACAAAACACAAAAC
>NZ_JBIUCP010000065.1:0-16903 GCF_044538765.1 Acinetobacter sp. ABJ-A23_2 | reverse complement strand
TCTTAAATGGTTACCGTCCACAGTTCTATTTCCGTACAACTGACGTAACTGGTGCGATCCAGTTGAAAGAAGGCGTTGAAATGGTAATGCCAGGTGACAACGTTGAAATGTCAGTAGAATTAATCCACCCAATCGCAATGGACCCAGGTCTACGTTTTGCGATCCGTGAAGGTGGTCGTACTGTAGGTGCTGGTGTTGTTGCGAAAGTAACTGCATAAGCATAATATAGTGACGAATTACGTCTCAAGTTGAGAGCTTTGGCTCTCAACTTGCTTTATAGGTCAGTAGTTCAATTGGTAGAGCGTCGGTCTCCAAAACCGAATGTTGGGGGTTCGAGTCCCTCCTGACCTGCCATATTTTGAAATAAAAAGCTTGATGCTGGCTTAGTTGTTCATATAATAAGTCGCGAGTTCTACGACGAGTACAAAAATGTCGAATGATAAATCGCGTGACGCATTGAGCGACGCGCCAATTCCTCAAAGAAATAATTCTGCTGAAGTTGTTCGTACTGGTTCGCCTTTAGATATTGTTCTATGGGTGATAGCAATTGCATTATTGCTCTCAGCTACCATGGTGAATCAGCATTTACCAGCGTATTGGGCCCCTGCAAATAATGTATGGGTGCGCGTTGGGGTAATTTTTGCTTGTATCGTTGTGGCTTTAGGTTTATTATACGCCACCCATCAAGGTAAAGGCTTCGTTCGTTTGCTGAAAGATGCACGAGTCGAATTGCGTCGAGTAACTTGGCCAACAAAACAAGAAACAGTCACTACATCGTGGCAGGTTCTATTGGTTGTAGTTGTTGCATCGTTAGTATTATGGTGCTTTGACTATGGTTTGGGTTGGTTAATTAAGTTGATTATCGGGTAAAAGAGCTATGAAACGTTGGTACATTATTCATGCCTACTCTGGTTATGAAAAACAAGTGATGCGTTCACTTACAGAACGAATCCAGCGTAGCGCTGTTGCCGATAGCTTTGGTGATGTCCTAGTTCCTACCGAAGAAGTGGTAGAAATGAAGGATGGTAAGAAACGTAAATCTGAGCGTAAATTCTTTCCTGGCTATGTGTTAGTTGAAATGGAAATGAATGATGATACTTGGCACATTGTTAAAGAATGTCCAAAAGTATTAGGTTTTATCGGTGGTACACCTGAAAAACCAGCGCCAATCACTCAACGTGAAGCAGATGCGATTCTTGCGCGTGTACGTAATACTGGTGAAGCTCCACGTCCTAAGACGATGTTTGAACCAGGTGAAGAATTACTCGTTATTGACGGTCCATTCACAGACTTTAAAGGTGTGGTGGAAGAGGTTCAATACGACAAGTCACGTTTAACGTTGACGATTAACGTGTTTAATCGACCAACTCAGGTTGAACTCGAATTTCGCCAAGTCGAAAAAACGATTTAATCTTAATTGGTTGAAAAGCGCCCGATTTTATCGGGCATTGTTGTTGTAACAGTATTGTTACGTAGAAATTGGGGAGCCTAACGGCGCCTGTACCCAGAGGTATTTAAAAATGGCTAAGAAGATTGACGGCTATATCAAGCTGCAAGTTCCAGCTGGTAAAGCAAATCCATCTCCACCAATTGGTCCTGCACTAGGTCAACGTGGTGTAAACATCATGGCATTCTGTAAAGAATTCAATGCTGCTACACAAAAAGTTGAACCAGGTCTTCCAATTCCTGTAGTGATTACTGTGTACAACGACAAGTCGTTCACATTCATCATGAAAACTCCTCCAGCTTCTATTCTTCTTAAGAAAGCTGCTGGTATCCAAAAGGGTTCATCTGTACCTAACAAAACTAAAGTTGGTAAGTTGACTCGTGCTCAATTAGAAGAAATCGCGACTACTAAAGAACCAGACTTAACTGGTGCTGATTTAGACGCGCGTGTTCGTACCATCGCTGGTTCTGCACGTTCTATGGGCTTGGAAGTGGAGCTATAAGACATGGCAAAGTTAACTAAACGTCAAAAAGCCATTGCTGCTGCTGTAGAAGCAAACAAAGTTTACACTTTGGAAGAAGCAGTACAGGTTCTTAACAGCTTACCTGCTGCAAAGTTCAAAGAATCTTTAGACATCTCTGTAAACCTTGGCGTAGATCCACGTAAATCTGATCAGGTTGTTCGTGGTGCTACTACATTACCTGCAGGTACTGGTAAAACTGTACGTGTAGCTGTATTTGCTCAAGGCGCTCAAGCAGAAGCTGCTAAAGAAGCTGGTGCTGATGTTGTAGGTTTTGATGACCTTGCTGAAAGCATCCAAGGTGGAAACCTTGACTTTGATGTTGTAATCGCTGCTCCAGACGCTATGCGTGTTGTTGGTAAGCTCGGTACAATTCTTGGTCCACGTGGTTTAATGCCAAACCCTAAAGTAGGTACTGTAACTCCTGATGTTGCGAATGCTGTTAAAAACGCAAAATCTGGTCAGGCTCGTTACCGTGTAGACAAAGCGGGTATTATCCACGCTGCGATTGGTCAAGTTGGCTTTGATGCTGCTGCAATCCGTCAAAACGTTGAAACTTTAGTTGCTGACTTGAAAAAGTTAAAACCTGCAACTTCTAAAGGCGTATACATCAAAAAGATCACTTTGAGCTCAACTATGGGTCCTGGTCTTACTGTTGATGTAAACAATGTTTCTAACTAAGTTTTAACTTAGTTCTGTACAGAATTTTAAAGTCCTGATTGAGTAGGTAGCAAAAATAGAAATAAGTTTCTATTTTTGCGCAGTCAAAGCAACGCTTTGACTCTTGCTTATCAGGCGGACTTTGAATTGATGAATGAGAATTTATCAGCGTCAAAGACCTCAGGCGAGAAGGTGTTATTTTCGAATAGCGACTTTTCTTAATAACTCAGCCTGCGTAGACGCGGTGGTGTGATTTGTTCCTCCTCCGCGTGTAAGTCGAAAGGCTTACGAATTGGGAGTGTGCCCATTGGGTGCATAAATCACCTTAGGAGGTTTTACAATGGCTCTTCTTATCGAAGACAAAAAACAGATCGTTTCAGAAGTAAGTGAAGTTGCTTCTAAAGCGTTTGCAGCCGTTGTTGCTGACTATCAAGGTTTAAGCGTAGAGCAATTAACAACACTTCGTGTTGAAGCTCGTAAGTTAGGTGTAACTACACGTATCGTACGTAACACTTTGGCTAAGCGCGCATTCCAAGGTACTCAATTTGATATCTTGAACGACAACCTTGTTGGTCCAACAATTCTAGGTTTTTCAACTTCTGAAGATGACATGGGTGCAGCTGCACGCTTGTTTGAAGAATTTGCAAAAACTAACAAAGCATTTGAATTAAAAGCTGCTGCATTTGACGGCAAAGTTTATCAAGGTGCTGATGTTAGCGTTATTGCTAATCTTCCAAACCAAGAGAAAGCGCTTACTATGCTTGCCTCTGTTCTTCAAGCTCCTATTTCGAAATTGGGTCGCCTCATTACAGCGCTCAAAGAGAAAAACGAGTCAGAAGCTGCTTAATCAATTTTACACACCATTCAATATCCATTTGGAGTTATTCTCATGGCTTTAACTAACGAAGAAATCTTAAACGCAGTTGCTGAAAAAACTGTTCTTGAACTTGTTGAATTAATTTCTGCTTTCGAAGAGAAATTCAACGTTTCAGCTGCAGCTGTTGCTGTTGCTGCTCCAGCTGGTGGCGCTGCTGCTGCTGCTGAAGAACAAACTGAATTCAACGTTGAGTTGACTTCTTTCGGTGCTAACAAAGTAGCTGTAATTAAAGCAGTTCGTGAAGCAACTGGCCTTGGTCTTAAAGAAGCTAAAGACCTAGTTGAAGGTGCTCCTCAAGTTCTTAAAGAAGGCGTTTCTAAAGAAGAAGGCGAAGAACTTAAGAAGAAACTTGAAGAAGCTGGTGCTACAGTTACACTTAAGTAATTGTAAAAGGAGTCGGTTTTTAAATCGGCTCCATAAAATGGCTGATGGCTCTTGGGTCATCAGCCTTTTTGCGTTACAATAATCGGCTCGATTTTTGTTAGTTTTGTTTGATTTTTAGAAAAATCTAAATAAAACAAGAAATTTCAAATGCTTACCAATATTTTTCATTTTTAAAAATATTGTTAAGCGTTTTTATACCACTAAAAATTGCAGCATTTGTAAACAGTGGTGGCCATATCGGCCTGCGTAATTCCTTCTGAGCCCGTTCTGCAGGCGGGCTTAGTTTACTTTCCGAGGACTCCAGATGGCATACTCATATACCGAAAAGAAACGGATCCGTAAGAATTTTGGTAAATTGCCCCAAGTAATGGATGCACCGTACTTATTATCGATTCAGGTCGATTCGTACAGAACATTCTTGCAAGATGGCAAAACTCCAAAAAACCGCGAAGATATCGGTCTCCAAGCCGCATTTCGTTCAGTTTTTCCTATCGAAAGTTATTCTGGCAATGCTGCTTTAGAATTTGTTGAGTATAGCCTTGGTAAACCTGAGTTCGATGTACGCGAATGTATTCTTCGTGGTTCGACTTATGCGGCACCAATGCGCGTTAAAATTCGTTTGATTATTAAAGATCGCGAAACTAAATCAATTAAAGACGTACGTGAACAAGAAGTCTATATGGGTGAAATCCCACTGATGACTGAAAATGGTACCTTTGTTATCAATGGTACTGAGCGTGTAATCGTATCTCAATTACACCGTTCACCAGGCGTGTTCTTTGATCATGACAAAGGTAAGACTCACTCAAGTGGTAAAGTGTTGTATTCAGCACGTATCATTCCTTACCGTGGTTCATGGTTAGACTTTGAATTTGATGCAAAAGACCTTGTTTACGTACGTATTGACCGTCGTCGTAAATTACTTGCTACTGTTGTGTTACGTGCACTAGGTTATAACAATGAACAAATCTTGAATTTGTTCTACGAAAAAGTACCTGTGTATCTTGACATGGGCAGTTATCAAATTGACCTTGTTCCTGAGCGTTTACGTGGTGAAATGGCTCAATTTGATATTGCTGACAATGAAGGTAAAGTCATTGTTGAGCAAGGTAAACGTATTAATGCGCGTCACGTACGTCAAATGGAAGCTGCAGGTTTAACTAAACTTTCAGTTCCTGATGAATACTTATATGAGCGTATTACTGCTGAAGACATTACTTTACGTGATGGTGAAGTGATTGCTGCGAATACGTTGTTAAGCCATGAAGTAATGGTGAAGTTGGCAGAAGGTGGTGTTAAGCAATTTAACATCCTGTTCACGAACGACATCGACCGTGGTTCTTTTGTTGCTGATACATTACGTGCAGACACAACAGCGGGACGTGAAGAAGCATTAGTAGAAATTTACAAAGTAATGCGTCCGGGCGAGCCACCAACAAAAGAAGCTGCTGAAAACTTGTTCAATAACTTGTTCTTCTCTTCTGAGCGTTATGACTTATCTCCAGTAGGTCGTATGAAGTTCAACCGTCGTTTAGGTCGTCCTTACGAAGTTGGTACTGACCAGAAGTCACGTGAAGTTGAAGGTATTTTATCGCACGAAGATATTATCGATGTATTACGTACATTGGTTGAAATCCGTAACGGTAAAGGTGAAGTGGACGATATCGACCACTTGGGTAACCGTCGTGTACGTTCTGTTGGTGAAATGACAGAGAACCAATTCCGTGTTGGTTTGGTTCGTGTTGAGCGTGCTGTTAAAGAACGTTTAAGCCAAGCAGAAACAGATAACTTGTCTCCACAAGACTTGATTAACGCTAAACCAGTTGCTGCTGCAATCAAAGAATTCTTTGGTTCAAGCCAGTTATCTCAGTTCATGGACCAAAACAACCCATTATCTGAGATTACACATAAGCGTCGTGTATCTGCGCTTGGTCCTGGTGGTTTAACACGTGAGCGTGCAGGCTTCGAAGTACGTGACGTACATCAAACTCACTATGGCCGTGTTTGTCCAATTGAAACTCCTGAAGGTCCAAACATTGGTTTGATTAACTCGCTTTCTGTATATGCAAAAGCGAATGACTTCGGTTTCTTGGAAACTCCATACCGTAGAGTAGTAGATGGTCGTGTAACTGATGCAGTTGAATATTTATCTGCTATTGAAGAAGTAGGTACTGTTATTGCACAGGCCGACTCTGCTGTAGATAAAGATGGCAACTTAACAGAAGAATTCGTTTCTGTTCGTCATCAAGGTGAATTCGTACGTATGCCACCTGAAAAAGTGACGCATATGGACGTTTCTGCACAACAGGTTGTATCTGTTGCTGCATCACTTATTCCATTCCTTGAACACGATGACGCGAACCGTGCATTGATGGGTTCGAACATGCAACGTCAGGCTGTTCCTACTTTACGTGCTGACAAGCCACTTGTCGGTACAGGTATGGAAGCGAACGTAGCGCGTGACTCAGGTGTGTGTGTAATCGCAAACCGTGGTGGTGCAATTGAATATGTAGATGCTTCTCGTATCGTTATTCGTGTAAACGAAGATGAAATGGTTGCAGGTGAGGCAGGTGTAGATATCTATAACCTCATCAAATATACACGTTCGAACCAAAATACTTGTATTAACCAAAATGTTATCGTGAATTTGGGCGACAAAGTTGCTCGTGGTGACATCTTGGCAGACGGTCCATCAACAGACATGGGTGAACTTGCGCTTGGTCAAAACATGCGTGTAGCGTTCATGACATGGAATGGTTACAACTACGAAGACTCGATCTTATTATCTGAGCGTGTTCTTCAAGAAGACCGTTTAACTTCTATTCATATTCAAGAATTGTCATGTGTAGCACGTGATACTAAGTTAGGTGCAGAAGAAATTACTGCCGATATTCCTAACGTAGGTGAAGCTGCGCTTTCTAAACTTGATGAATCAGGTATCGTTTATATCGGTGCTGAAGTTACTGCTGGTGACATCTTAGTTGGTAAAGTAACGCCTAAAGGTGAAACTCAGTTAACTCCTGAAGAAAAATTGCTTCGCGCAATCTTTGGTGAAAAAGCTGCTGACGTTAAAGATTCATCTTTACGTGTTCCATCTGGTACTAAAGGTACAGTTATCGACGTTCAAGTCTTCACTCGTGATGGCTTAGAGAAAGATGACCGTGCATTAGCGATTGAAAAAGCACAGCTTGATTCTTACCGTAAAGACTTGAAAGAAGAATACAAAATCTTCGAAGAAGCGGCTCGTGAGCGTGTAATTCGTTTACTTAAAGGCCAAGAGTCTAATGGCGGTGGTTCAACTAAACGTGGTGATAAACTTTCTGAAGATTTATTGTCTGGTTTAGAGCTTGTTGATTTACTTGAAATTCAACCGACAGATGAAGCAATCGCTGAGCGTTTAACTCAAATTCAAGTGTTCTTGAAAGAGAAGAGCGCAGAAATCGATGAGAAATTCGCTGAGAAGAAACGTAAGCTTGCAACAGGTGATGAGTTAACAACTGGTGTATTGAAAGTTGTTAAGGTTTACTTAGCTGTTAAACGTCGTATTCAGCCTGGTGATAAGATGGCTGGTCGTCACGGTAACAAGGGTGTTGTATCTAACATCTTACCTGTTGAAGACATGCCACACGATGCGAACGGTGTACCGGTAGATATCGTATTGAACCCGTTGGGCGTACCATCTCGTATGAACGTGGGTCAGATTCTTGAGACTCACTTGGGTATGGCTGCTAAAGGGCTTGGTGACAAAATCGAAAAAATGTTGAAAGAACAGCGTACAGTTTTAGAGCTACGCGAATTCTTAGACAAGATTTATAACAAAGTCGGTGGCGAGCAAGAAGATCTTGATAGCTTGACTGATGATGAAATCCTAGCACTTTCAGGCAACTTACGTGCTGGTGTTCCTTTGGCTACTCCTGTATTTGATGGTGCTGAAGAAAGTCAAATTAAAGATTTACTTGAATTGGCTGACATTTCACGTACAGGTCAAACAGTATTGTTTGACGGACGTACAGGTGAACAGTTTGACCGTCCAGTAACTGTTGGTTACATGTACATGTTGAAGTTGAACCACTTGGTTGATGACAAGATGCATGCACGTTCAACTGGTTCTTACTCATTAGTTACACAACAACCGCTTGGTGGTAAAGCACAATTCGGTGGTCAGCGTTTCGGTGAGATGGAAGTATGGGCACTTGAAGCATACGGTGCAGCATATACACTTCAAGAAATGCTCACAGTGAAGTCGGATGACGTTGAAGGACGTACTCGCATCTATAAGAATATTGTAGATGGTAACCATTATATGGATCCGGGTATGCCTGAATCGTTCAACGTATTGACCAAAGAGATCCGTTCTTTAGGTATCAACATTGAACTGAAAAATGGTGACTAAGTCGTAAGACTCACGATTTTTTAGGAAAAAACAATATTTGTGACCCAGTCGGGTAAGCGAGGCTTCCCGACACACGGAGAAAAAAATTGAAAGACTTGCTCGATATCATGCGTAAGAAAACGGATTCAGATGGTCATGCACCAGTTGAGTTCGACCGTATCCGTATTGGTCTTGCGTCACCAGAAATGATTAAGTCATGGTCTCATGGTGAAGTTAAAAAGCCTGAGACAATCAACTATCGTACGTTCAAGCCAGAACGTGACGGTTTATTCTGTGCCAAAATCTTTGGTCCAGTAAAAGATTACGAATGCTTGTGTGGTAAATACAAGCGTATGAAATACAAAGGCGTCATTTGTGAAAAATGTGGCGTTGAAGTAACTACAGCAAAAGTTCGTCGTGAACGTATGGGTCACATTGAACTTGCTTCTCCAGTTGCGCATATCTGGTTCTTAAAATCGTTACCTAGCCGTATCGGTTTATTACTTGATATGACACTTCGTGATATCGAACGTGTATTGTATTTCGAATCATACGTTGTTACTGATCCTGGTATGACGCCATTCGAAAAGTATCAACTTCTTAACGATGAAGAATACTTTACAGCTTTAGAAGAGCACGGTGACGAGTTCGTTGCGAAAATGGGTGCGGAAGCAGTTCAAGACTTGTTGAAAGACATTGATCTTGAAGCTGAAATTGCACGTTTACGTGAAGAAATTCCTCAAACAACTTCTGAAACGAAGTTGAAAAAAGCATCTAAACGCTTGAAATTGATGGAAGCTTTCAAAGACTCGAACAACAAGCCAGAATGGATGGTAATGAATGTACTTCCGGTGCTTCCACCAGATTTACGTCCATTAGTTCCACTTGAAGGTGGTCGTTTCGCGACTTCTGACTTGAACGATTTATATCGTCGTGTGATTAACCGTAACAACCGTTTGAAGCGTCTTCTTGACCTTGCAGCGCCAGACATTATCGTACGTAACGAAAAACGTATGTTACAAGAGTCTGTAGATGCATTGCTTGATAACGGTCGTCGTGGTCGCGCAATCACTGGTTCTAACAAACGCCCATTAAAATCTTTGGCAGACATGATCAAAGGTAAACAAGGTCGTTTCCGTCAGAACTTGTTAGGTAAGCGTGTAGACTACTCTGGTCGTTCGGTAATTACAGTAGGTCCTACTTTACGTCTTCACCAATGTGGTCTTCCGAAGAAAATGGCGCTTGAATTATTCAAACCATTTATTTTCGCGAAACTACAAGCTTCAGGTCAGGCAACAACCATTAAAGCTGCGAAGAAAATGGTTGAGCGTGAGACTCCAGAAGTTTGGGACGTTCTTGCATCTGTAATTCGTCAACATCCAGTTATGTTGAACCGTGCGCCAACACTTCACCGTTTAGGTCTTCAAGCATTTGAACCTATTCTTATTGAAGGTAAGGCAATCCGTCTTCACCCACTCGTTTGTGCTGCGTTCAACGCCGACTTCGACGGTGACCAAATGGCGGTACACGTTCCATTGACACTTGAAGCACAGTTAGAAGCTCGTGCATTGATGATGTCAACGAACAACATCTTGTCACCTGCAAACGGTGAGCCAATCATCGTTCCTTCTCAAGACGTTGTCTTGGGTCTTTACTACATCACTCGTGATGCAGTAAATGCGAAAGGTGAAGGCATGGTGTTTGCGGATACTCACGAAGTAAACCGTGCACTTGCAACTGGTCAAGTTGCGATTCATGCGCGTGTTAAAGTGCGTGTGCATCAAACCGTTATCAATGAAAATGGTGAACGTGAACACCAAACGATTATCGTTGATACAACACCAGGTCGTTGCTTACTTTGGGAAGTTGTTCCACAAGGTTTAAGTTTTGACATGATCAACCTTGAGATGACTAAAAAGAACATCTCTAAGTTAATCAACTCTTGCTACCGTAAACTTGGTTTGAAAGATACTGTTATCTTCGCTGACCAGTTAATGTACTTGGGCTTCCGTCAAGCGACTCGTTCAGGTGTATCTGTAGGTATGGAAGACATGTTAATTCCACCTACGAAACACACAATTATTGATAAAGCGGAAACAGAAGTTCGTGAAATCGAACAACAGTTCGAACAAGGTTTCGTAACTGCTGGTGAACGTTATAACAAAGTTGTCGATATCTGGGCGCGTACAAACGACCAAGTTGCGAAAGCGATGATGGATAACTTGTCTTACACTGTTGTTAAAAACAAACAAGGTGAAGACGAGAAGCAAAAATCATTCAATAGTATCTATATGATGTCTGACTCTGGTGCCCGTGGTAGTGCGGCACAGATTCGTCAGCTTGCTGGTATGCGTGGTTTGATGGCAAAACCGGATGGCTCGATTATTGAGACACCGATTAAAGCGAACTTCCGTGAAGGTTTGACAGTACTTCAGTACTTTATTTCAACACACGGTGCGCGTAAAGGTTTGGCCGATACAGCATTAAAAACTGCGAACTCTGGTTACTTGACTCGTCGTCTTGTAGATGTAGCGCAAGATTTAGTAATTACCGAGCCTGACTGTGGTACAGCGGGTGGTTTGGTAATGACTCCATTCATTCAAGGTGGTGATGTCATCGAGCCATTACGTGACCGCGTATTAGGTCGTGTAACTGCTGAAGATGTACGTCGTGCGTCTGATGATGAAGTTGTATTACCTCGCGGTACGTTAATTGACGAGAAAATCGCAGCTCAGCTTGAAGAAGCTGGTGTCGATGAAGTTAAAGTACGTTCAGTAATCGCATGTGAATCTACATTCGGTGTATGTGCTCGTTGTTATGGTCGTGACCTTGCACGTGGTCACTTGGTGAACCCAGGTGAATCAGTAGGTGTAATGGCTGCGCAATCAATTGGTGAGCCAGGTACACAGTTAACAATGCGTACGTTCCACGTAGGTGGTGCTGCGAGCCGAACGTCTGCTGCAAACAGTGTTCAAGTACGTAACAAAGGTACTGTACGTTTCCACAACGTGAAAACTGTACAACACGCGAAAGGTCACTTGGTTTCAGTTTCACGTTCAGGTGAAATTGGTATTGCCGATGAGTTAGGCCGTGAGCGTGAGCGTTATAAACTTCCTTACGGTGCAAGCATCTTGTTGAAAGATGGTGAAGTCGTCGAGGCAGGTGGTATCGTTGCAACTTGGGATCCGCATACACATCCATTAGTAACAGAAGTTGCTGGTAAAGCACGTTTCAGCCAAATCGCTGATGGTGTAACTGCAACATCGAAAACTGATGATGCAACTGGTATGACAACTGTTGAAATCTTGCCTGTAACAGCACGTCCTGCTTCTGGTAAAGATTTACGTCCAGCAATCGTATTGGATACGGCTGATGGTGGTGAACAGTTCTACTTCTTACCACAAAACACGATTGTTACCGTTCGTGATGGCGAAACAATTGGTGTGGGTGACGTTATTGGTCGTGTACCACAAGAATCTTCACGTACTCGTGATATTACCGGTGGTCTTCCACGTGTTGCTGACTTGTTCGAAGCACGTAAGCCGAAAGAACACGCGATCTTGGCAGAAGTGTCTGGTATCGTAAGCTTTGGTAAAGAGACTAAAGGTAAGAACCGTTTAGTAATTACTCCAGATGACGGTTCTGAAATTTACGAAGAGTTGATTCCTAAATGGCGTCAAATCAACGTGTTTGAAGGTGAGCATGTGAACCGTGGTGAAACCATTTCTGATGGTCCACAAAACCCACATGACATCTTACGCTTGAAAGGTGAAGTTGCTTTAACTAACTACATCGTGAACGAAGTGCAAGACGTTTACCGTCTCCAAGGTGTAAAAATCAACGACAAGCACATTGAAGTTATCGTACGTCAAATGTTGCGTAAAGTTGATATCATCGATGGTGGTGATACAAGCTTCATTAAAGGTGAACAAGTGGATTACATCCGCGTTGTTCAAGAGAACCAAGCTGTCTTGGCTCAGAACAAGTTCCCTGCGAAGTTTGAACGTCAATTGATGGGTATTACGAAAGCATCGCTTTCTACTGACTCGTTCATCTCTGCTGCATCGTTCCAGGAAACAACTCGTGTGTTAACTGAAGCTGCTGTAACAGGTAAAGAAGATGATTTACGTGGCTTGAAAGAAAACGTTGTTGTGGGTCGCTTGATTCCAGCTGGTACTGGTCTTGCATACCACTTAGAGCGTCGTCGTCAAGAAGCAGAAGCTGCAGAACATGAGCTTCATAATGACTTCAGCGAAGTAGACCAAGCATTCAGCCAAGCATTAAACTCAGAGCAATTCTAAGTTTAGACTGGCAATAAAAAAGGCACCTCAGGGTGCCTTTTTTATTTATATTCATTTTTAACAATTAAAAGTTGTAATTACATAAACACAGTAAAGAGCCATTATTTTATTACTTAAGCGGGATAAAGACTCCACAAAAACACATTAGCCTACCTGCTTATGAAGACTGGAGTAAATCGAATGAAAAAAATGATGATGATTGCAGGTGTGGGTTTGATGTCAACCACGCTATTTGTCGGTTGCCAAAATGCAAGTCCAGAAAGCAAACGTATTGGTTCAGCCGCTATTGGCGGTGGTGCAGGTGGTGCAGTCGGTAAACATGTGGGCGGTAATATTGGTGCAGGCTTAGGCGCGGCGCTTGGCGCAGGTGTGGCAGCGAATGCAAAAGGGTCTAGCAGTAAAACTGTACGTAATAGTGCAATTGGTGCCGGTGTTGGTGCTATCTTGGGTGGCGCAATCATTGGTGGTGATTCAGGCGCTGCTGCAGGAGGAGCACTTGGTGGTAGTGCAGGCGCGGCGTATGAAGAGAAAAAAGGGAAATACTAAAATTACCCTTTAAGATATTTAAAAATGAAGCTCTTATTTAATGAAGAGCTTCTTTTTTGTTTTCTTAGTAGATTGAAATTTAAATAATTAACTTTACATAGAAGGCTTTTACAAAATATCAATCGATTGCCACAGTGCGATAACACAAACTGATCAAATTACTCATAAAAGAAGATTATGCTTTGATAAGAGCACAAAGGAGTGAGTACGGTCATGAAAAAAACAATTGGTTTAATTTCTACTTTAATGTTATCTGCATTTATGTTCACTGGTTGTCAGAATATGAGTCCATCTGACCAGCGCATTGGCGCAGCTGCATTAGGCGGTGCTGTTGGTGGTGGAGTTGGTAACCATGTGGGTGGTGGTATAGGTGCGGGTGTCGGTGCAGCCGCAGGTGCTGGTGTAGGTTCAAATAGCCAAGGCGGTAGTAAGCAAACCACGACCAAGAGTGCGATCGGAGCTGGTATCGGTTCTGTGGTAGGTAAAGCAATATTGGGTGGTGATACAGGTGCTGCAATTGGGGGCGCAATTGGTGGTGGTGCCGGTGCTGCGATTGAAGAAAAGAAATAAAGTTTACTGATATAAAATAAGCGCCTTAGAGCGCTTATTTTATTGTTGAAAAGCTTTTGCTTTTTTACGGCGAATGTAGAGGGTCTTTTGCACTTCAGCAATTCTCACGCCCGATTCATCAAAAATATTTAGATGATATGTTCTGAGTACAGGAGCATAGTTTTCGGCGAGTTCTCGAATCTGTTCAATTTCTGCTAAATCAACTCGGATGTCCGCATAAACAGTACTTCGACCAGGTGATAAAAAATTAATCTCAGCCACTTTATCCCAAACAATGTATTTTGATCCTAAGTGATGCATAAGAATCAGCATATAAAAGGGGTCAACCATCGAGTAAAGACTTCCACCAAAATGAGTACCTACCAGATTTTGATTTTTCCAGGTCAGCGGCATTTTTACCCGAACATGACAAAGTTCTAAGTTCATGACTTCAATATAAATCCCTGCCCCACGATAAGGTGGGTAGTGGTTAAATAAGAATTTAGAAATTGAAGGAATGTTCTGAAGTTTTTTTAAAATAGCCATAATAGTCAATTTTTTTTATTGCAACACTAGTCATACTAGATAAGTATCATCTTTTTTATATTGATGGCAATGCTTTATCCGATTAACGACATGATCGATTGAAAAACAAAATAGGAAATGATTATGCAGCCAAAGATTTATACAGTAACAACAAGTGACCAACAAACGCTTTGTGCCAAGGCTTGGGGCGATGAGAAAAATACTCCATTAGTTTTAGTACATGGTTATCCTGATAATCAGGAAGTATGGGAATCGGTCATTGAGCATTTAATCAATGATTTTTATATTGTTACTTATGATGTCCGTGGAGCGGGCTTGTCATCTATTCCTAAACGAATACGAGATTATCGTTTAGAGCGTTTATCTTTAGATTTACAAGAAGTCGTCGATGAAGTACTCCCAAATCGACAGTTCCATATGGCCGCACATGATTGGGGTTCAATTCAGTCTTGGGAGTCTGCAACTGAACCTAAATTTAAAGGCCGCTTGTTATCTTACACGACCATCTCTGGTCCTTGTTTAGATCACGCTGCACTGTTCTTAAGAGATAAATTTAAAACAGATCCTGCAAAGATCTTAAAAATATTAACGAAATCATGGTATATCGGTGCGTTCCATTTACCATTAATTGCTCCAACAGTATGGTCTCTGTTTAGTCCAGAAAAATGGGGCAAAATATTAAAAGACTTAGAACGAAAAGATAATTTACCGTTAAATAGTAATATTTCTGCTGACGGTAAGTACGGAATTAATTTATATCGTGCGAATTTTATACCTCGCTTAACAGCGCCTCGCCAGCGTTATGCACAGTGTCCAGTTAAAGCAATAATTTTAAAATACGATACTTTTGTGAGTCCTGAATATATTACGGAAGCAATGCCAAAATGGGTTGAAAACTTTGAGTATGTTGAGCTTGAAGCAAACCATTGGGCGATTCTGAGTCAGGCTGAAAAAGTGGCAGGCCATATTCGTCAGTTTATTCAATCACAAAGTAAATAAGTGACTGTTTAATATACAAAACTGCTAATTCGGCGATATTTTCGGCTTCGTAGATACGAATCTGATAGAATATCGCCTTTTGTTTTGTTCTGAATTTGTTCATGAATGCTGTTGTTGTGGCGATTGCTGTGATGTTTTTACTCTCACTAGCACGCGTTTCTGTCGTATTGACATTAGTGGTCTCTGCCATTGTTGGTGGTCTTGTCGCGGGTTTAAGTCTTTCTCAAACGGTTGAAGCTTTTAATGCAGGTCTAGGTGATGGTGCCGAAGTTGCTCTCGCTTATGCCGTATTAGGCGCATTTGCACTTGCTCTTTCTAAATCAGGTTTACCCGACCTGCTTGCTCACAAGCTTATTGGTCTTTTGGGAATGGAAGCGGGGAAAAGCCGTGAAACCAAAGTAAAATATTTACTCTTAGGTATTTTACTGATTGCTGCCATTTTCTCTCAAAACCTGATACCAGTTCATATTGCATTTATTCCTGTACTTGTACCGCCATTATTACGAGTCATGAACCATTTAAAACTAGATCGCCGCGCAGCAGCTTGTGTTTTGACTTTAGGTTTAGTGGGTACCTATATTTTTCTACCTGTCGGCTTTGGTGCGATTTTCCTTGAACAAATCTTAATGGGAAATATCAACAAAATTGGTGCTGCTTATGGCTTACATGTAGAACGAGGCATGATGCCAATTGGCATGGCAATTCCAGTTCTAGGAATGGTTTTAGGTACTTTGGTTGCGGTGTTTATTAGTTACCGTAAGCCAAGAATTTATGCAGATCGTACCATTACCTCTGTAACCACCATCGATTTAGATAAACCTCTGCGTGCAACAGCGCAAGATGAAACAGCAGATCTAAAAGCAGATGCAGAAGAACTTAAACATGAAGCAGAGCAAGGCCCTGTTATTGCTAAGAAAACAATTTTCATGGCTTTACTGGCGATAGGCCTCACTTTAGTTGCACAGCTTTATTCTGGCTCAATGATTTTGGGTGGTTTAGTAGGCTTTGCGGTTTTGTCTACAGCAGGCATTTTTAAGTGGCAAGATGCAGATGATGTCTTTGTACAAGGCATGCGAATGATGGCTCTAGTGGGCTTTATTATGATCTCCGCTGCGGGTTTCGCTTCAGTCATGACGCATACTGGGGATATCAATCAACTGGTAAAAGGTGTGGTTGAAATCATTGGGGATAATCGTGCGCTTGCAGCTTTCTTAATGCTTTGTATTGGTTTATTTGTCACGATTGGTATTGGTTCATCTTTCTCAAGTGTTCCTGTTTTAGCAGTTATTTATGTGCCTTTATGTGTACAGTTTGGTTTCTCGCCATTAGCAACGATTGCATTGATTGGAACAGCAGCAGCTTTAGGTGATGCAGGGTCTCCAGCTTCCGATTCAACACTAGGGCCTACAGCTGGCTTAGGAGTAGATGGGCAGCATGACCATATTTGGGATACTGTGATTCCAACATTTATCCATTTTAATATTCCTCTACTCATTTTTGGTTGGATTGCAGCCATGGTTTTATAAGTTTTTATAATATATTGAATTAAAACCTCCTTAATAATTATCTAAAGATAAGCATTAAGGAGGTTTTTTATGTTGTAAATAAAATATGCATTTAAAATAAATTATATTAAAATACTCGGAATTTAAAGTATATTAAAAAGGTTGGTTATATAAAATAATTCTGATTAATTAAGTTG
>NZ_JBIUCP010000064.1:0-17343 GCF_044538765.1 Acinetobacter sp. ABJ-A23_2 | reverse complement strand
GTTGAGAATTTTTGAATATATATGCGGGAATTTATGATTTTATATTAATCTTGATAATTAGGGGGTTACATAAATAATTTTAAATAAATTTTTCTTGGAACACTATAAAATTAATAATCTTATTTCTTATGTATTGAATAGAAAGAGTAAACATCCATACTTACAAAGACCATGGTAATGTCTTTACGACAACTCAACTATCAATAAATCTGACAGAATCTAACTTTTTGTATCAAATAAAAGCAGTTATCTTACATCTACTTGAGCACAAACTCTTAAAGTGCTCGTCTTTAGTTAAAATTTTTTAGGTATTTAAAATGAATAAAATGCATGTAACTTTGGCTGTAGTAGTCGGTTTAATTGTTGGTGGTGTAGTGGGTGCTCTAGGTTATTCTAAAACTGCCGCACGTTATGATGCTATGACCACCGCATGTGTAATGGTCAATCAAGTAGTTGAATACGGAATTTTAAAGCCTGAACAAGTAAAAGAGTTAGGTGAGCTTACAGGTCAAACCCTTAAGAAAGATTATGCTTCTGTAGCATCAAAATTTAAGTTTTCTGAAAAGCAGTTAGGTAATGCTTCTGAAGGATCTAATTGTAGCCAGTTTATTGTTGGTGTAAACGCAGCGAAGTAATCAAGTTTAAAGCTATAAAAAATAAATTCGCTTCATTTATTCTTAATTTAAAATGCATCGACCACATTTAACGGTGGTTGATGCAATCTATTTACCCTATTTTATATTGGTATGTTTTAGAAGAATGAAAAATATTAACAGCACTTAATCTTAAAACAGCTATCATTTAGGTTGATATTTCATAATCAAAAAATGATATAGAGACTTTAAAATGAAAAAGCTTGCAATGACTTTAGCTGTTTTGGTTCCACTCTCAAGCTATAGCTTAGCCAATGACTCTACGGGGTATGTGGGTACAGGTGGCATTCAGTATTTAAAAAACTCACAAGTTGCGATGCAAAGTGAAGATTTATTTATTAGTAAAAAGATGATTAAAGTCGATTATCTATATAAAAACCTAAGCAATAAAGATGTCACTGAAACTATTTTATTTCCGCTACCACGTGTAGATAACTTTTTTGAAGCAGATTTTGCAGACACAGACGCACTTTTAAAGAGCTTTAAAATTGTAGTGGATGGCCAAAATATAAAACCTGAAATGCATGTCAGAACGTTTATTCAAAAAGATGAAAAATCACCTTTAATGGATGTAACCGATGAGTTTAAGCAATGTGGCTTTACTGAAAAAGACATGCTGAATCCATGGATTCGTAGTAACTATGATTATTTGAATTATCAAGATAGGCTAAACAAATGTAATAAACCACAAATGCAGAAAATTTTAGCTCAATTTGAAAAAGATGATGTAATCCCATGGTCATCTCAAGTCATTTATAGCTGGAAGCAAACCTTTAAAGCCAATAGTTTGACTAAAATTCATCATGAATATAAACCTTTGGTCGGCGGTTCTGTTGCGCTATATCCAGACGAAGATAGTAAGCAATTTTGCATGGATAAACAATTTAAACAGGGTCTTAAAAAAGCACAGGCAGAACATTCGCCGTTTAGTGCTTTAGGTTATATTTTGACGACAGGGGCTAACTGGGCAAAGCCTATTGAAAAATTTAAGTTAACAATTGAACGTGATAAAGGTGAACTGGTTTCATTTTGTTGGGATGGCAAAGTCAACAAAATTAGTCCGACTCAATTTCAAATGACCAAAACCAAGTTTGTACCAAAACAAGACTTAGACGTTATTTTTGTTCATCTGCCATAAGCTCATACAAACTCTAAACTGTATAAAATTGCATCACTTTTGATTGTGTGTCATAACCTAACCATGGCGCACAATAACAAGAGGATGCCGCATGTTGCTCAAGGGAAAAGTAGCAGTAATTTTTGGAGGCAGCGGTGCAATTGGCACTGCGATTGCGCAGGTTTTCCTTCGTGAAGGAGCGCATGTTTATTTATGCGCAAGAGATTTAAATAAACTGCAAAACATCGCGGCACAACTACAAAAATACGAAGGCGCGATACATATCGTTAGTGTTGATGTGCTAGATAGCCAAGCAACCAGTGAGGCAGTTGCTCAAATTGCTCAAGCGACGAGTGGTTTAGATATCGTCATCAATGCAACCAGTTTTATTCATAATCAAGGCAAAGAAATTTTAGAATTAAATCTTGATGAGTTCGTCGGGGGAATAAATCCATTTCTAACGGCGCAGTTTAATATCTCTAAAGCTGTGGTTCCTTATATGGGCGGTAAGCGCGGTGGAACCATCATTTCAATTGTGGCACCTTCAGCACGAATGGCAATACCGGGGCATTTAGGACATATTGTGGGCTGTGCTGGAATTGAGGCCTTTATTAAAGCTCTTGCCAGTGAGCTAGGCCCTAATAATATACGGGTACTCGGTGTGCGCTCACATGCAATTATTGATGCTGTTCAAGCGGGTTCTTATACACGTGAATTGTTTGAGTCTAAAGCACAGGCCATGGGACTCAGCATAGGACAATGGCTTGAAGGTGCTGCTCAGGGTACTATGCTAAAGCGATTACCCACACTTTCACAAGTTGCAGAAACCGTTGCTTTCCTTGTATCAGAGCATGCGAACTCAATGACCGCAACGGTTGTAAATATGACTGCTGGTGCAGTAATCGATTAGTGCAGTTTATTTTTAATCCAATAATCTAAACTAAAATAACGGCCGCCTCCAAGTACAAGTAGAGCAAATAGCATAATCATATAGGTCGTGGCAAATTCAATTCCGTTATTTAAAATAACAAACGAACCGCTCGATGTAAGCCAGTCATAGTTGCCATAGTTCTGTAGGATTTCTCGAGCTTTATCTAACTTTTCAGCAGAAGCCAATACTTGCATGTTAGCAAAGGGGGCATGCGGGTCAGCAATTGCTTGCCATCCATTTGGGAGGTGTACCGTAAATATTGCAACTAACATGGTAGTAATGAGTGGAATACTAATTAAACGGGTAAATAAACCTAGTGTTAAAAGTATGGCACCTGCTAGTTCAGTTGACGTTGCAAGCACGGCCATTAAATAGGGAAAAGGAAGGCCCAATCCACCATCTGAACTGCCGAACCATTCGACAATGTCGTTGAAGTGCATCAGTTTATTTGTACCCGCCATCCAAAATATAGGGACTAGATACAATCGAATAGCCAATGCGGCAATGCCGTCAATATGTTGTAAAGACTTACCGAGGTTTTGATAATATTGAGATAAGCCATAAATAAAGTTCTTCATGATAATTTCACATCCAATGCGATTGAATAATAATTAGTCGGATGGAAACTGTATTTCTTACATAAAAAATTTTTTTATTTACGGTGTAATAAAAAAGGATTTGGTCCGTCTAACTTTATGTACATGTGTACAAACCGAGAAATTAGCATTAAAGGAATACGAAAATGAACAAACTCAACTCAATGACTTCAGTGGCAGCATTATTAGCCCTTTCAGTTGCAGGTGCTACGCAAATGGCTGTAGCAGCAACCAATACAACAACCGAAGTACATGCAACCAAAGCAGCCGATGGTAAATGTGGTGAAGCGAAATGCGGAGCCAACAAAATGAAAAAACATGAAAAGTCTGCTGAAGCAAAATGTGGAGCAAATAAAAAAGCAGCAGATGGTAAATGCGGTGCAACTAAAAAAGCAGCCGACGGCAAGTGCGGGGCAGATAAAAAAGTTGCTGATGGCAAGTGTGGCGCCAAGTAAACAATCTAATCATGGATGATGTCGGCCTTCTAGTAAGTGTCGGCATCATTTCCAAAAGGAGAAATCACCATGATGGAGTTGAATGGTGTGGGGCTTGGCTTAAGACGTGACTTTATAAATGCATTTCTAACGGCAAAAACATATCCAGACTTTATTGAGGTTGCCCCAGAAAATTGGTTAGGTTTTGGTGGTCGACATGCAAAATTACTCGCACAATGTGCTGAAAAAGCGCCATTAATTTGTCACGGCTTGTCATTATCTATTGGAGGACCGCATCCACTTAATCTCGAATTTATAGGTAAAGTAAAAAGCTTTTTAGAACAATATGATGTACCAATTTATTCTGAACATTTAAGTTATACAAATGATGGCGGCTATTTATATGATTTGTTGCCAATACCCATGACAGAAGCAGCTGTTAAATATGTCGCTGAACGTATTTTACGTGTGCAAGATATTTTAGGGAAAAGATTAGTCATAGAGAATGTGTCTACTTATGTCATGCCGAATGCCGAAATGAGTGAAGCTGAATTTATCCGTGAAGTGATTCAACATGCAGACTGTGATTTGCTTCTGGATGTAAATAATGTCTATGTTAACAGTATCAATCATGGTAGCGATGCATTTGGTTTTATTCAGAACATGCCAAAGGAACGAATTCGTTACTTACATATTGCTGGACATGAAAAAGTTCAGAAAAATTTATTAATTGATACGCATGGGGCAGAAGTCTGTGACCGTGTTTGGGAATTACTGAGATATACCTATCAAGTATGTGGAGTAAAACCGACTTTATTAGAACGCGACTTTAATATTCCATCATGGCAAGAATTAGAAGAGGAACTCGCCAAAATTAAACTCATTCAACAACAGGAGAGTGGCTATGAAGGGAAATCAAACATCCTTCCAAACCATGCAACGTCAGTTTTGTGACTGGATTAGAGATCCTGATTTGGAACTACCTCAAGCACTTCCTCCTCAAAGAATGCAAATTTATCGGGATTTACTTTTTAATAATGTCAGCTCATTTATTGAGTTAGTTTATCCGGTCGCTCGTGCGATGTTGCCAGAGTTAAAGTGGCAACAATTGCTGTTAGAATTTTTTCAAAAAGCTAAAAGCCGCTCACCTTTATACAATGATATCTCTTTAGAGTTTAGAGAGTATTTAACAGAGCAACAGCATCCGATATTACAAGAGTATCCTTGGTTGGCTGAGTTATTACAGTTTGAATGGTTGGAGTTGTATTTAGATACTGTTGAAATTGAAGATGTCGTTTTGCATGAAAATTACGCTTGGCAGTTAACCACTAAAGTATGGGTATTGGTTTATCAATATCCCGTTTATACGTGGACGACTTTAATGACACCAGAACAAGTAGAACTTGCACCCGGTGCAGTAATGGTCTGGCGCGATGAACAAGATAGCGTATGTATTGAACAACTCTCTCCACTGTTTGCGATGCTGATTGAACAGTTAACTCAAAATATAGCGTTAACTGACCATGATATTTTCACACTCATTCATTCTGTACTCACTGATTTGTCTGAGCCTGAAATTTATCTGCAAATTCAAGAACTCAAAAACCTCTTATCTCGATTACAATTAATCCAAACTCCCCATGATTTAAAAGAGGCACAAGGATGACTTCAGCCGCGGCATCACGTCATGACGACTTAAGGGAGCAACTGCATAACCCAGCCTTTTTACAAGACTTAAGGCAGCAAATGATTAAATTTGCTTTTTTACAGTTATCCTCACTTCCGCAAGCTGAAGATGTAGTGCAAGAGGCTTTAACCAGTGCTTTTCAAAACTTAGATTCATTTAAAGGGCGGGCTGCGTTCAAAACATGGGTATTCGCTATTTTAAAAAATAAAATTATTGATGTGGTTCGGCAAAAGTCACGTTTGGTCGCCATGTCTGAATTATTTAAAGACGAGGAAAGTGAACTCAGTGTTGATGAATTGTTTGATGCTTCAGGACACTGGCATAAATATGAAGCACCTCAAGCATGGCAAAGTCCTGAAGAAATGATGGAGCAGTCAGATTTTTGGATAATTTTTGAAGCCTGTTTAGATCATTTGCCTGCCAAATATGCTCAGGTTTTTATGATGAGAGAAGTGGTAGAGCTGAGTTCTAACGAAATTTGTAGCAAGCTGGAGTTATCTATTTCAAACTTTAATGTGTTGATGTATCGAAGTCGTACCCGTTTACGGGAATGCTTAGAAAATAAATGGTTACTGAAGGAGGATTGTTCATGTTGACATGTCGACAAGCCACTCAACTGTTGTCTGAAAAACAAGATAGACCGCTTTTTTTACGTGAGCAAAGTAGTTTACAACTGCATTTGTTGGCATGCCGATCATGCCGCCGTTATGCAAAGCAGATCAAAACAATTAGTCAGCTTTCCAAGGCATTTAAAAATTTGGATAACTAACTTTAGTTAAAAATTTATTTATTGCTGGCCTTAACAGGTTAAAAGCTTACATACTATAAAAGCAAAGGAATTTTTAAGACAGGATGAAACGTGAATTTAAAGAATCTTGAAGCATTTTATTGGGTTGTGACGTTAAATAGCTTCAATAAGGCGGCAATTAAATTACAAACGACGCAGCCTGCTGTCTCTCAAAAAATCACATCTCTTGAAAATGAATTAGGTTTTAAGGTTTTAGACCGAAGCTTGCGGCAGTTTAAACTGACCCATAAAGGCATGACCTTATTTAAATATGCTGAAAAGTTTATGCGTTTAGAAACCGATCTGGTCGCAGAGCTTACCGAAAACCAGCATCTGACGGGAACCATACGTTTAGGCGTTTCCGAAACCATTGTATATACGTGGCTCGTTGAATATATCGAAAAAGTTCAACAAGAATTTCCAAAAGTTTCGGTCGAAATTGTGGTTGACCTGACACCTAATTTACAAGAAGGCATTCGTACAGGTGACTTGGATATGGCCTTTTTACTTGGCCCAACCTTGGCTTTTGAATGTATTGAGCAGTCCCTTTGTAACTTTGAACTGAGTTTCTTGGCAGCACCATCGTTTAAAGGTGGAATTGGGCAAATGTCTTTTAAAGCCTTAATGTCGCATACCATTTTAACTTATCCAAAAATTACCTATCCCTATAAAGAATTAAAGGCCAAAATGAAAGAACAGGGCATTGATGAGCCCCTTTCAATTACCAGTTATTCATTAGCGACGTTGTTGCGTCTTGCTGAGCAAGGTTTAGGTATTGCAGTCGTACCGACCTTAACGGCTTTAAAGGAAATTACAGACGGGCGATTGGAAATATTAGATACGCCTATTCGCTTAAAAACCTTTCATTTCACGTCTATTTATATTCACGGAAATGACGTTGCCTTGAAAGAAAAATTAACCGAGGTCGCTGTTAAAGTCTCAGCGAGTGCCATGAAAAGGCTGAATGAGCAAATTAAAAAATAAGTAGAATCGGTTATCTTTTCATCTCATTTTTCTTCTCTAAATTATCGCTGCTTGTATGCAACGTCATAAAGGCAGCTTATGAAAGTCGATAAGTAAAATTTATCCTGAATTTTAATGAAATTAAAAAATAATAAAAATTAAATACTTATAAATTTTAATTTATGTAAAAAGTCTTATTGTCCGTAGGGATGAGCTATGTTTTTATTTGAGGTACAAGATTTGATCACCGATTAAGTTGATTGGGGAATAGGGAATCTTTGTCATTTTAAAGGATTAAAGAATATCGTTTGGGACAAAAATGATGTTCTTGGTTCAACTTGAAATAGCGTTGTTAAGCTCAAATGGATGAGGAACGCATTAATATGTCTTTACTGAAATCTTCTTTTTTATCAGATCGCCAATGGGCCATTGTTGCCTCAATCTTTATGATGGCGACCTCTGCAATGGGGCCAGGATTTTTAACCCAAACTGCTGTATTTACAGTGAAGTTAGGCGCTGCATTTGGCTTTGCCATTTTAGTTTCCATTCTCATTGATTATGTCGTTCAACAAAACATTTGGCGAGTGGTCACACTCACTCAAATGCGTGCATCAGATATTGCCAATAAAGCATTACCGGGTAGTGGTTATTTACTAGCGTTTCTGGTGATTTTGGGCGGTTTTTTCTTTAGTGTGGGTAACATCGCAGGTGCGGCTTTAGGTTTAAATGCACTTTTTGGCCTAGACACAAAGTGGGGCGGTATTTTAAGTGGTGCCTTAGCCATTTTGATTTTTGCATCAAGAAAAGCAACGCTTGCCATGGATAAAAGCATGATCGTGTTGGGATTGCTTAAAATCCTGCTGATTATTATCGTTGCCGTCATTGTAATGCCTCCTGTTGGTCAAGCTGTACATCAAACTTTTGCGCCAGATCATATCGACTTTGCCATTATTACCACCATTGTTGGTGGTACGGTTGGTGGCTATATCTGCTATGCAGGCGCACATCGTTTACTCGATAAAGGCGCTGTTGGCCCTGAAAATATTGATGAAGTTGCAAAAGCTGCGACCAAGGGCATTATTGTTGTCGGTATCATGCGCTATGTGCTGTTCTTAGCATTCTTAGGTGTGGTGGTGAGCGGTGCAACTATTGATTTAGCGAGCCATGATGCCAATCCGGCAGCTCAAGCATTCCAATATGCAGCGGGTACATTTGGTTTTAAATTATTTGGTTTAATTTTCTGGGCAGCAGGTATTAGTAGCACCATCGGCGCAGCATATACTTCGGTTTCATTCTTTACTGCATTTAAAAAGAATTTAACTCCAAAACAAACCAACTATACGACCATTACCTTTATCGCATTGGCTTTATTGTTGTATGTGTTATTGGGTGCAACTCCAGCAGGTCTGCTCATTTTTGTAGGTGGTTTTAACGGTTTGGTGTTGCCAATTGGTCTTACAATTTTTGTGTATGTTGCTGCATGCCGTAAAGATTTAATGGGTAATTATAACTATCCAAAATGGTTGCTTATTTTGGGTGGGTTAACATGTCTGTTGACATGGTGGATGGGCTATATGTCATTTACGACAGTATTTAACTATTTGACCAAGCTTTAAGCCAGACTTTGTTAAGTGATAAAGGAATAATGCCATGTTTGTAGATTTAAATAGTGATTTGGGTGAAAGCTTTGGATCATGGAAAATGGGTAATGATGATCAGATTTTACCTGTTGTAACCAGTGCCAATATTGCGTGTGGCTTCCATGCTGGCGACCCACTCGGCATTTTAAAAACGGTTCGTAAAGCAGTGGAGCTTGGCGTGACCATTGGCGCTCACGTGTCTTATCCAGACCTTGTAGGCTTTGGTCGCCGTAATATGGATTTGTCACGTGATGAGCTTATTGCCGATGTGCTTTACCAAATTTCTGCACTCGATGGCTTGGCGAAAGTGGCAGGCTCAAAAGTGCAATACGTTAAACCACATGGCGCGCTCTACAACACCATTGCACATGACCAAGCACAGGCAGCAGCCGTGATTGATGCGATTAAAATGTATAACCCTGAATTGGTTTTGGTGGCTTTGGCTGGATCGAACTTAGTTGAGCAGGCACGTGCGGCTGGCTTAAAAGTTGTGTCTGAGGCATTTGCAGACCGCGCTTATAACAGCGATGGTTCACTGGTGTCTCGTCGTCTAGAAGGTGCGGTTTTACACGACTCGGCATTTGTTGCGAGCCGTGTGGTTTCAATGCTTAAAAATGGTGGGGTAGAGTCAATTGACGGTGTCTTTACACCAATTCAGGCCGATACCATTTGCCTACATGGCGACACCGACGGTGCATTAGAAATGTCAGCAGCAATTAAAGCTGAGCTTGTAAAAAACAATATTGAAATCCGCCCGTTTGTAAACAAAGCATAAGGATGAGCACCATGTATAAGGATATTAAAGTCGACCCAGCTCAGCTTGAAGCCGCTTTAGATGCACGTTTAAAAATCCGTGCAGGTTTTGATAAACCGACAGCAGGTATGGCTGCGGGCATGACGCAGGTCAATATGATTTCGGTGCCAAAAGAGTGGGCATACGACTTTTTACTCTATGCGCATCGTAACCCGCAAAGCTGTCCAGTGCTTGATGTGCTCGAAGAAGGCATCTATGCAACTAAGCTTGCCGCAGACTCAGACATTCGAACTGACTTTCCGCGTTATCGCATTTGGAAAGATGGCGAAATGGTCGATGAAGTGACTGATGCAAGAGAAATTTATAATGCTCATCCTGATTTGGTGACTTTCTTAATTGGTTGCAGTTTTTCGTTTGAAACAGCTTTGCAAGAAGCGGGTATTGAAGTTCGTCATATTCATGACGATACCAATGTGCCGATGTATTTGAGCAATATCAAGTGCCAACCAGCAGGGCGTATTTCAGGAAATATGGTGGTTTCCATGCGACCAATTCCGTCTCATCAAATTAGTGAAGCGGTAAAAATTACCGCACGTATGCCAAGTGTACATGGGGCACCTGTCCATATCGGGCACCCTGAAAGCTTAGGAATTTTGGATGTAAATAAGCCCGACTTTGGCGATGCTTCACGTATTGAAGCGGATGAAATTCCCGTGTTTTGGGCATGTGGGGTAACACCGCAAGCAGCAGTGATGAACTCGAGAATTCCTTTTGCGATTAGTCATGCACCGGGTTACATGTTTATTACCGATATTCCTGACCGCGCTTGGATGAGCTAAATAGCTAAAGAAGAATTAAAAGGATAAGCAAATGCGTTTTTTATCGGTAAACGCCGATTGTTTTCTGATTGAGCTTGCGAGCTTAGAGGAAACTTTGGCGTTGTACAATAAATTGCAAAATACGCAATTGAATGGAATTAAAGACTTAGTCCCCGCTGCAAAAACAATTTTGGTTTTCTTTAACGAGATCGAAACCAACTTTAAAACGCTGGTTGCTTCAATTCAGAGCCTCAAAGTTGATTCTAGATTTGAGCGCAGTAGCCAAGAAGTGGTTGTGCCGATTTGCTATAACGGCGAAGACCTTGCACAGGTTGCCGAGCTACAAGGTTTGTCTGTTGCCGATGTGATTAGAAAGCACCACCAAAGCGTGTGGAATGTGGCTTTTATTGGTTTTGCGCCGGGCTTTGCTTATATGAGCAGTCCCGATAAGCCTTTTACCGATATTCCACGCTTAACGGTTCCGCGTAAAAAAATACCGTCAGGCTCGTTGGGCTTGGCTGGGAAATACTCTGGTATTTACCCAAAAGACAGTCCGGGTGGCTGGCAGCTGATTGGTACAACATCGGAAAAAATGTGGGATTTAGAGCGTAAAAATCCTGCATTGCTGTTACCGGGCATGACTGTGCATTTTGAAGATGTTACGCATAACCCAACAACAGTGAATGTGCCGCAGCAAATTACGCATAAGGTTGAACCTAAACAATCTGTACCGCTGTTTACGATTACTGCGCCAAGTTTACAAATGCTTATTCAAGACGAAGGGCGTTTAAACCAGACTAATATTGGGGTTGGTGTTGCAGGTGCAATGGACTTGTCTGCAATGCATAGTGCTAACCGTATTGTGGGTAATCCAACCGATACACCAGTCATTGAAGTTTTAAATGGCGGCCTAAAAGCCAAAATGCAGCATGCTGGCGTTATTGCGGTGGCAGGTGCCATTTCAAACATTCGTGTGAAATTTGCCGACGGTCAAACCGCGGACTTTGCAAGCTATCAACCGATTGATTTGGATGAAGGCGATGAATTCCAAATTCAGCCACCAACAGCAGGCTTAAGAAACTATTTGGCAGTTCGTGGTGGTATAGATGTTGAACCAGTGCTCAATAGTGCTTCGTTTGACAGCTTGGCGGTGTTAGGTCCAGAACCTTTAAAACTTGGAGATACTATTTACCAAGGACAGGTCAAGGCAACCAACATTAGCGTAAATGAAGTGGGCAAAAGCGATTTACCAAAAGCTGGCGAAGAAGTTGAGCTAGACATTGTAATGGGGCCACGCACAGACTGGTTCGAACAAGACAGTATTGAACTGCTCTGTCAGCAAGAATGGCTTGTGACCAATGAAAGCAACCGAGTCGGGCTAAGACTTTCAGGTGCACAGCCTTTAACTCGCAAAATCACCTACGAGCTGGAAAGTGAAGGCACATGCATTGGCGCTTTACAAATTCCACCGAGTGGCCAACCCGTTTTGTTTATGAATGATCATCCTTTAACGGGCGGATATCCGGTCATTGCCTCTGTTGCTAAACACCATTGGGACTTGGTGGCACAGATTCCAGCAGGTTGCCGCATCAAATTTAAAAAAATTGCCGAATTTATAGATTTTGAGAATGAAAGATGAGTACAGAAAAATTATTGATTGCTAACCGTGGTGAAATTGCCGTTCGTATTATTCATGCTTGCCGTGATATGGGCATTTCATCGGTCGCGTTATATGCAGATGACGACATTGGCAGCATGCATGTCGAACTTGCAGATGAAGCATGGGGTTTGGCTGGTGCGACTGCTAGCGAGACTTACCTAAATATTCCAGCCATTATCGAAGTTGCAAAGAAATCGAAAGCGACCATGGTGCATCCAGGTTATGGATTTTTATCTGAGCGTGCTGAATTTGCTCAAGCTGTGATTGATGCGGGTTTAAAATGGGTCGGGCCATCACCAAGTGCCATTGAAAAACTAGGCGATAAAATCGAAGCACGTAAAATTGCTGCTTCGGTAGGTGCGCCCTTAGTTCAAGGTACACAAGACCCACTTAATAATGCAGAGGAAGCTTTAGAGTTTGCCAAGCAATATGGTTTACCGATTGCCATTAAAGCGGCGTTTGGTGGCGGTGGCCGCGGCTTAAAAGTTGCGTGGAAACTCGAAGAAGTTCAAGAGCTTTATGAGTCGGCAGTACGTGAAGCAAAAGCTGCCTTTGGCCGTGGTGAATGTTTTGTCGAGCAATATCTCGATAAACCGCGCCATGTAGAGGCACAAGTCATAGCTGACCAACATGGCAATATTGTGGTACTGGGTACACGCGATTGCTCGTTGCAACGCCGTAACCAAAAGTTAGTCGAAGAAGCACCAGCGCCTTTTATTAGCGATGAGATTTACCAGCAAATTTTAACCTCGGCAAAAAACATTTGTCAGGCCGCAAACTATGTGGGTGCGGGAACAGTTGAATATTTACTGAGTCGTGATGGGAAGCTTTCATTTTTAGAAGTAAATACGCGTTTGCAAGTTGAACACCCTGTGACTGAAGAAACCTCAAAAGTTGATTTGGTGGTTGAGCAAATTCGCGTGGCACAAGGTGAAGTGCTTTCTATTAAAGAAACACCAAAGGCACAAGGTCATGCCATTGAGTTTCGTATAAATGCCGAAGACCCAGCACGTGGTTTTATTCCTGCATTTGGTGTGTTGAGTTTATTTGAAGCACCATTTGGTAACGGTGTACGCGTGGACACTGGTGTTCGTACTGGATCATTAGTGTCTAGCCATTTTGATTCACTGATGGCAAAACTGATTGTGACTGGTCCAACTCGTGAAATTGCAATTTCACGAGCTAAACGTGCTTTAAAACAATTTAAAATTGAAGGTGTGGCATCGGTTTTAGATTTTCACCGTGCAGTACTTAATGAACCTGACTTTACCGATGAGTTTAATGTACACACACGTTGGATTGAAAATGACTTCAAACAAGAGTTGAAACCGACTAAACGCGGTATTCCAAACCATCAACAACCAATGCTACTCAGCTACATTGAAATTGATGGCAAGTTACATCGTTTAGGTTTACCTGCGGGTATGTTTGCACAAGGACCAGCAACCGCCGTTCAAGCCCAAACGGCCGAGCTAGAAGTAAGTGCTGAGCATTTACTTGCCCCAATTAATGGTGTGATTAGCGCTTGGAAAGTCGAGAATGGTGAGCAAGTGACAGAAGGCCAAGTGGTTGCCATTATGGAAGCCATGAAAATGGAAGTGCAGGTACTTGCACACCGTAGTGGTGTTATTCAGATTAGTGCAGAGAAGGGTGCAACCTGCCATGCAGAAACTGTAATTGCGAGTATTAATTAATATTTAAATATGCCATTTGGCTTGAGGATGCTTTTAGTTTGATCGGGTCAAATCGAATGCTTATTAATTAACTCAATCAGGCATTTTTCAGGTTTTCATTAACCATTTACAACTTGAAAGCCTGTACGGGTTATGAGATATTTGTCACAGATTGGTGGTATAAATATTGATCACTGTATTTAAAGCTCGCTTATGCGAGCTTTAATTTTTAGCCCAGTTTAAGCATTTCTCACTTAATGAGCTGGCAGCATAAAAAAAATTTGAGAATTTGGCACTCACTCAAAGGCGAATTGAAGAAAGCGAATGAAAATTCTACCTTCATCTGAATATGATCAAATTCTAAAATACAGTGTCTATTGGCTCGTCATCTCGATTGTGATCGGAGTCGTAGCGGGGTTGGCATCGACCTTAATTTTTGTCGCTTTTGATATTTCAAATAAAGTCCGAAGTCTGCATCACTGGCTCATCTACTTTTTGCCTTTCGTGGGTTTTGGCATTGGTTACCTCATTAAAAAATATGGTTCACCGATTGAACGGGGAACACATTTACTCCTAGATGAAATTCACCAGCCGAAGTCGTTTATTCCAAAACGAATGAGCCCCATCATTTTTATTACCTCAATTTTAACGCAACTGTTTGGTGGTTCGGCAGGGCGTGAGGCACCAGCCGTACAGCTTTCGGGTGCCTTAATTGACCACTTAAGTCATATATTAAAAATCTCGGAAGATAACCGAAAAATTTGCTTAATCGCCAGTATCGGTGCTGGCTTTGCAGGGGTGTTTGGCTTGCCTTTGGCTGGTGCAATCTATGGCTTAGAAATTACCGCTTTAGGTAATTTAAGATATTCAGCCATTTTCCCATGTTTTGTGTCGGCGCTTATTGCTTCGACTATCCCTGAGCTATTCGATATTGTTCACCCGCACATCTACTATGTGATTAGCGAGTTTCCAGCGATTCATTTTGGCGTGCTCATGAGCTTAATTGCGGCAGGGCTGGTTTTTGGTTTAGCTGCGCGTTTCTTTATTGCTGCTATTCATTTGGCAAGTGACCTCTTTTATAAATACATTCGCTATTTGCCATTAAGAACAATGGTCGGCGGTATTGTCATTATGCTACTGACGTTGTTCACTGCGCATCAGCAGTACAACGGTTTAGGTACAGATAAAATCATTGCATCTTTTTATGTACCGATTGAATTTTACGACTTTTTTAATAAGACCGTTTTTACTGCTATTACTTTAGGTTCTGGTTTTAAAGGTGGCGAAATTACGCCGTTGTTCTATGTTGGTGCGACATTAGGTAATGCTTTAGGAGCAGTTTTAAACTTACCACTTTCATTGCTTGCAGGCTTAGGCTTGGTGAGTTTGTTTTCTGGGGCAAGTAAGGCACCGTTAACGTCTATTATTTTAGCGATTGAACTATTTGGAATGAATGTTGCGACTTATGCCATTATTACATGTTTATTGGCAGCATTATTTTCTGGGGATTGTGGGTTGTATCGCCGTAAAAAGTTGATGGATTAGTGAGTAGTTTACATGGGGCTTGCTTGGGGGGAATCTAATCAGCTCATTTTTGACATTGTATCTAATAATAACTTTTGATTCGAACTTAAAATTCAATTCTCGACGCTTTTTTGCTTGAATTTAATGAGTTTTTTAAGCTATATGTTTTATAGTTTGATAACATATTTGTGCAATATCTAAGCATTTTAAAGAATTCAATAACTTAAAATGACTGAATTTTAATTTTAAAAAATAAAGGGGTTATTATGTTTAGTAAAGGGTCAGAATGGAGAAAGTGGGATCTACATGTACATACGCCTGAATCTCTTGATCATAAATATGGAGATAATTGTGAAGCTACTTGGGAAAAATATCTAACAGATTTAGAAAACCTACCTGATTCCTTCAAAGTATTAGGCATTAACGATTATTTTTTTATTGATGGATATGAACGTATTCTACAAGAAAAAGCTAAAGGACGATTGCAGAATATTGATTTGATTTTACCAGTTGTGGAGTTCAGATTACAGGAATTTGCTGGCGTTCAATTTGGAAAGTTAAACCGTATAAATCTTCATGTTATTTTTGCAGATGAAAAAGTTTTACCTTTAGATCAGATAAAATCACAGTTTTTAAATACATTACAAGCTAAATACATTTTAGAGAAAGAGCACTCCCCTTGGAATTATAGTGTTACACGAGAATCAGTAGAACTTCTTGGGAAATCTATTAAGCAAAATGTACCTGAGAATCAATTAAGTAATTATGGTTCAGATTTAATTGAAGGTTTTAATAATCTAAATTTAAGTCTTGAATCAATTGTTTCAAGTTTAGATAAAAGTTGTTTTAAGGGTAAGTACTTAATTGCTATTGGAAAAACTGAATGGGATCAGCTTAAGTGGACAGATGGTTCTATAGCGGTTAAAAAAAGTTTAATTAATAATGCACATATTGTTTTTACCTCAGCAGAATCATATGAAACGTTCAATAATGCTAAACAAAAGCTAAAGCAGAATGGTGTCAATGATTTATTATTAGATTGCAGCGATGCTCATAATTTTTCAGATAAAACAAGTGACAAAGATAGAATCGGAAATTGTTTCACATGGATAAAAGCTGATCCGACTTTTGCGGGTTTAGTACAAGCCACATTAGAACCCCAAAATAGAATTTATATTGGTGAATTGCCAGAAAAAGAATTAGTTAAACAGGGTAAAGGCAGTTACTTCATTGATAAAATAGAAATTTCAAAAAAATCTTCAGCATCTAGTGATCATACTTGGCTTGATGGAACAAACCTTAAACTTAGCCATGATCTTGTAGCAATAATTGGAAAAAAAGGTAGTGGAAAGAGTGCTTTGGCTGACGTGATTTCCCTTCTAGGTAATTCTAAGTCGAGTAGTAAATTCTTTTCATTCCTAAAAGATGGTCGGTTCAAAGGTAAAGGCGGATTTGCATCAGATTTTGAAGCAAGCATAACATGGTTGAATGGTATAAAAGAATGTCAATCATTAGATTCAAGTGTCGACCATGGAAAAGCAGAAAGAGTCCGTTATATTCCACAGGTATATTTTGAAAAACTTTGTAATCCTGATCAGGGGGATAAAGAATTTCAAAATGAACTAAATTCAGTAATATTTTCTTACTTGTCTGAAGAGGATAGAAAGGGGTGTACATCTCTTGACTCATTAATTAAGTTCAAAGAAAGTGCTTTAAATGATCAATTATCTTCACTCAAAGTTGTTCTAAGTAAGTTAAATACAGAGATTGAAGACTTAGAATTTCAAGCACAAGCAGGTGTGAGGAATATTTTAGAAAGTAAAAGACAATTAAAGTTACAGGAATTGCAAGATCATGAATCAATTAAGCCTATTGAAGTTGAATCTCCAAGTGAAGTGCTTACACCAGAACAACAGTCTTTAAAGACAAAGATGGATGCTAATAATTCACGCCAGATTAAATTATTGGATGAAGTGAAAAAACTCAACGAATTAATTGTTGAGAATCAAAGAAAGATTTTTCTTGCTAAACAAATTTTTGATAAATCTAAATTTTTAAAAGAACAGGTTCAAACATTTAAAGACCAAATTAGTGAAAGTTTAAAAG